>NC_010630.1 GCF_000020025.1 Nostoc punctiforme PCC 73102
AAGATTAAAAGCAATAGTAGCTAATCAAGGACGGGTGATATTAGCGATCGATGGAATGCAGCCAGAAATTGGACATGAAGTATTATGGGTAATTCGAGATTGCTTATCAGGAGAAATAATACTTGCTAAAACCTTATTATCATCAAGAAATGAAGATTTAGTGGCGTTATTATTAGAAGTAACTAATACTTTGGATGTACCAATTGATGGAGTTGTTAGTGATGGGCAACAATCAATTCGTAAAGCTGTTAGGTTAGCATTACCTAGAATTGCTCACGGTTTATGTCATTACCATTATCTGAAAGAAGCAATTAAACCCATATATGAGGCAGATCGACATGCAAAAAAGGAATTGAAAAAAAAAGTTAGAGGATTACGAGACATTGAACGTAGTATTACCAATGAAACTCAGGAAATGGCAACTATTATTGAAGATTATTGCTCGGCAGTGCGTAGTTCTATAACCAATGATGGTCATCCACCGTTAGAGGCATCAGGATTAAAGTTACAAGAAAATTTGACATTGATAGAGCAAAGCTTAGAACGGATGGAAAAAAAAGTGCTTTAACCCCACCCTTAGTCAACCTAAAACACCTGATAGCTAAGGGTTTATCTGCGACTGCATCTTTATTTTCACCCGTGAGGGTTGCATATCAGTGGGTTGATAAAGCTAGTGATATTCTCAATAATAAAATAGGTCTTAATGCTGCTGGGGTCAAACAAAGTTATCAGCAACTGTTAACAGAAATGTCCCAACAAAAGCAGAAAGCTGGTTCACTCAATACCGCAATCGATAACTTTATAAAAACCACTCATAGCTACTGGTCTGGACTTTTTCATTGTTACGAAATTGAAGATTTTCCCAGAACTAATAATGACTTAGAACATGCTTTTGGTATGCTACGTCATCATCAACGTCGTTGTACTGGTCGTAAAGTTGCCCCCTCATCCCTTGTCATTCGTGGCTCTGTCAAACTTGCCTGTGCGATCGCTACTAAGCTTCATTCTTTTACCGCATCTGATTTAGCGCAAGTTGATATTCATACTTGGCTCGAATTACGCTCGCAATTACAAAAACACCACAAAGCCAGAATTGAACAGTATCGATTTCGCAGAGACCCCAAGGCTTACTTGGCTAATCTAGAAAGTCGTCTTCTCTAGTAAGTTTTGCCACGCTAGGTAAAATCACTGTCGCTGTAAAGTGTGCCAATCTCATCTCGCATGGTGAGATAAAGGTTGCCTTTTGGGAAAGCAGCGCGGGCGACACGAACTGTTTCCTCTGGCACAGGACTGATGGGTTGCGGTTTCAGTGACATATCCCTAACTCTCCTGGCTAAATATAATGCCAATCTTAGGGTGACACTCTACGGAACTCCTGTCTACTTTTGACTTCGCCAACAGCATCAGAGGATGTTTGAAAAGTTATAATAGGGTAAATTTTATACCAATCGTCTGATCACAATTCGGTTCATGGCAAGGTAAATAAACGTCTCAGCAGTTTCAGCAAGTAGTTCCTAGTCTTTGTTCAATCGCCGACACCAAACAAGCCAACCAAAGGTACGCTCCACGACCCAGCGCTTGGGCAGCAAAACAAACCCCTTATACTCTTTGGGTCGGATGACTACTTGTATAATCCAACGGCACTCATTCCATCACCCACTGCATAAAAAGATCACCGTTAAAGCTACTATCAACCCATAAAAGTAACGCAAGAATCTGAAAAACCAGCTTTTAAAGCTCCTTCAACTGAACACTTAATTAAGTTTCAGTCTCGCTTGTAAGAATTACGCAGTCTTTGACAAAACTTCATAAAGTTTAGGCGAAATTTCCTCATCGTAGTTGAGGTATGGTTTTACTGGACTTTAGAGGGTGTTTGAAAAGTAATAAGAGGTCAGATTTTATGTCAAACGCCTTACTAGTGATCGCTTGAGCAAAATTCACAATCAATCTTCCTGGGAAGCTTCAGCTTGTTCCTTAGCCACAGCCTCAGCAATAACCTGCCGCAACCACTCGGAACGATTGGGCTTGTTTCGCACGTAGGCATCTAAATCTTCTGGGAGCATCACAGATATAGGTTTTGTATCACATTTAACACCTACTCCTTTTGATTTAAAGCGAGTTGCAATATCGTTTCTTGCCATAGTGATTATCCTTTCTCTCTACAACTACAATAGCAAAGCCCACATATATGTGGCAATATATTAGATATTTTTATCATTAAAAAAGGCTATTATCGTTATTATCCCACATATATGTGGGATAATAAAAGAGTAAGAAATAGGAACGGAGCGCCAAAAAGACTCCCGGTAACGGAACCGAACCGAAGCGTGAAATTTAAGATGTAGCGCCAAGTCCAAAACTCTTACATCAACAACAGAAAAAGCACCCCCGACGACCAATCTAAAGGTGCTTTTTCTGAGTTCTAATACTAGAAGGATTCTAACACATGAATTTGTTTTCTAACACTCTAATATTTCACTCAGAAGTAGAAGCACAATTAGTTGCTGAACAAGTTTACAACTGCCGCCTTGAAGGTAATATTTTAAGCTGTCCTATTAAGGAACAACGGGCAGTAGATTTAGCAATTAGTCTATCAGATGTTGCCTTACCAATAGTTGAAGGTGCAAGCTGTTTGCTCCCCTTCCCTAAACATGAGCGAGAATGTCAAGATGATGATGCACCACAGGTTTATGTAGCTTGTTTATCTGCATACAACAATGGCAAATTACACGGAATGTGGATTGACTGTACACAAGATGCAGATGAAATTCAATACGATATTGAATGGATGTTATCATGGTCGCCCTGTCATAATTATGAAGCCTGTGAAGAGTGGGCAATCCATGATTTTCAAAACTGGTATGGTATTCACATTGATGAATACGAAAGCATAGAAAAATTAGCCGAACTTGCTCAAATATTATCAGAGCATGGTGCAGCTTACGCCGCTTATTATGAATATGACAGTAGTGAGGCTAGTGTAGAAGGTTTTCAAGAACATTACTGGGGTGAGTACGAAAGTGAAGAGGATTTTGTTTATGACCAACTCGAACAACAGGGATTGATTAAAAACTTAGAAGACATGGGTATTCCTAGCTTCTACCTTAATTTTGAAGCAATAGCCCGTGATTGGTTTATTGACTCTTATTATTCAGTAGAAGAAGGCTATAAAAAAGTCTACATCTTCAGTCGTTTTTAATACATAAAAATTGACCAGAGGGGTAAAAACTCCCTCTGGTTTTCATATATTTATTGATAAATCAGAAAGAAACTAATCCAAAATATCAATCTCCTCATCCTCTTCATCTGGCCAGAGTCGCAGTTGCAAAACTTCAACTAGAAACTGACCAACTTTGACCCAATCAATCTCATTTAGCTCAATTTCTGGAAGCGGATAATTTTTCATGATGTTGCAAAAGCTAGTCCAATCATCCCAAATACCTTCAGCTAAGTAGTCAAGTTCTTCATTCGTGATGAAGCGAGTATCAATATCAAGTTGAACTCTTTCTTTAATTTCTGCCAAAACTCGCGGAGACCACTTATTTTTCTTGATGATATTTTCAAACCAGTTAATAACTTTATCTGTCTGGTTTGTCAGTTGATTAACCATGTGGCTACATGACCAATTCTTAAGGTGTATTGTTCAGTTTTTTTGGCGTGTTTGTTGTTGAGGTTTAGGAGGAATAACCAGTGTTGTTTTATCCAACCTTAAAAGATAGCAGTAACTTTTGATACTTGAACAAGCAATCACAGACGGATAATTTACCCCAAAGCCAAAACCCAAGAAAACGAAGATGCTAAACGAAGTCAGATAGAATAGCCAACCTGACCACCCTGAAGTAATCCAGCGTGCAAAGTAAATCAAATTGACTTTGAATTGCTGCGATCGCTGACTACGTAGTTTCACTTGCTTCTGTTGGGCCTCAATCCATTGCTGAGATTCATTGAGTTTGTTCAAAGCTATTTGGGTTGCCCGAAGCTTGGCTTTTTCCTCAATAATTTTGTGCGCTTTGACCTCAATAGTATGCTTTTCCTCATCTATTCTGATCTTGACCCATTCTCCAATGTCGGCGGCAAGCTCATTAAAGGCGGCTGCGGCTGGAATACTGGGGAAATCGGCTTTTTTCCCATGACCTTAGCTCTAAACGCCTCTCGTAGTTGCTGCCATTCCTGTTGAAAAGCAGGTGATTTCATCTCCTCTAATAAAGACTGCAAATACAACTTGGGCAACCCAGCCATATCACCCTTGGCCTTCTGTCGCACCATTTCTCTAATTAACTCTCGCTCCTCCTCACCCAATAAAGCCGTAGTATCTCCAAGCTGTTGCAGAAGTTCATCTGTATCTACATCTGGTGTCGAGTTATTCAGCCCGAAATATTGTGCAACCTCCTCAAAGGATTTGCGTTGATTTTTGATTAAATCGCAAGCCTCAAAGAAGCGATCGCACTCAGCTTGGTTATATTCATCCTGGTCTTGGAGTCCACAAGCTTGCAAAATTGAGAGAGATTCACCCAGCGAAATTTTAGTGCCTACTCGTTCTTTAGCCCTACATAACAATGCAGAGATATCTAGAGGTTCAGCAGTAGGTTCATTTTTCTCATGTTTAGATTTTTTGACTTTAGGTTTTGGGCTAGTTTCTGGTTGCCCCTTGACTTCTAATTCTTGTTGAAGTAAACCCGTAGCCTGTTGGTAGTCAGAGACACGCTCAGAAGTAAAGTATTGACGGATAGTATCAAAACCAGATTGAATCTCTTCATCTGCATATTCATTACAATCGGTAGACAACCCACAGGCGCTGAGAGTGGCATTCACATCTTCCACAGAGAGCGAATAAAGATTTTGCAGAGCTTCTTTAGTGTATGGCATGATTGTTAACTCCTACTTGAATGCTTCTTCTAGTAGCTCGTCATTTTCAAGGCTCATTACTGATGTCAAATTTTGCTCACCATCACTTTTTACGTGAGTGGGCACAGATTTGGATGTATAAACATCGACATTGGGATCAAGGTCAGTATCAGAATGAGAAGAATTGCCCAGCATCCCTTGATTCCCTAACTCATTTTCCAAACCAAAAGCTTGGGCTAAATAAATAATTTGTTGTTGCAATTGGTAGATTGCAGTTCTGGCTTTCAGCTTCAAGTCAGCATCACTGAATCCCCCAGACCACTTACAGGCTAAAGGATACCAAAAAGCCACGAGCGCCCAGGTAATCATATTTTGGCGCGGGAACTCAAGAAACTTATTCTTGGGACTGAGATATTTAATCAGCGTGATATAAGGAGAATTGACACTAATTTGAAAGCGAAAATCGACTTGTTCAGGCATGAGTCGTCATCCTTTCAGAAGTTCCACACAGGTAATAGAAGAGTCCGTAATTATCTGTCAGCCGAAATTCCAATCCATTACGGGACACATCAGCTAAAAAGTTACGGTTAATTTGTGCTTCCAGTTCGTTACACCAGATTTTCTCAGTGTGCGGCAACAGACTATTTAACTCACGAGATAAATAGTGGGCTGTACCACCAGCAAATATCATCTCGTCCACATCAGAGGGGATGCGACTACGCAACCAACTAAAAAGACTAATCCAGTATTCCTCTCGTGCAGTTGCTACTGCTGACCTAATTTGAGAAAGTTCTGTATCTCGTAAACCAGGGTCTTGAACCCGGACTAAGTGAGCTAAAGCCTTAGTGCTGATTTTAGAACCAGCCTTAGAAATAGCCTGAGCCAACTTCAGAGCCTTCTGTCCAGATACCAAACGTTGCACACAGCCAACTAACTTGTTGAATCCTAAATCTTCGGTAACGCCTTGAGAAATCATACCTCTGTCCATAATCAGCAAAGAGATATTGCGATAACCAATCATCACCACGGCGATTTTGCGTTCTTTGAGACTGGAACCGGGAGCGCGTCCCCGTGAAATCAAACCAAAACCTTCTGGACGACAGAGGAAACTTTCCAACTCAAACGAGCGTTCCACACCGCGAAACCGAAAACCAGCCAGAGCTTCAGTTACTAATTGTTCAAATAATTTGCGGTCTTCGTACTCACCGTAAGGCAACAGCACCCCTAAACGGATACTTGCGCCATTAGAAAGAGAGTTTTTTTGTGCAAGAGCGCCTACAAGAGCCAAAGTCTTGTAAAGAGCAAGTTCAAACTTTGGTTCAGAAAGTTTTAAATCTGCATAGAATCGGTCTTGGGCAAGGAAACCAACAGCCCGATATTGTCCTTTGTACTCAACCCAAGCAGAATTTTCAGCAGCCGGACTACCAACACAGCTTGACTCGTAAGCTACAAGACTGGCTTTAGGAACTTGGGCAACTTCCGGTTCCATCAGTAGTAGTTCCGGGTGGAAGGATTTGAGAGTATAGAAAATCTTGCTCAGGGATGAACCTGGATCAAATGCAATTGTTAAATCTGCCATCGCTATTTGCTTGGCTGAAACCCTTTAATTATTAAACAACAAACTGCCAAAAAAAAGGCAAAATTAAGGAATTTTACAAAAAGGTAAATATAAGGAATTTCAATGGTAAATCAATGGCATTTCAATGGCAAATACAAGGAATAATTCCATCCGATTTCCGTAAAAAACAGGAAAATTGGAAATTTTCCGCTATTCAGGAAAAAATAAGGTAAATCAATGGCATTACCAAGGTATTTATAAGGTAGTGGTAAGGTAAATATAAGGATTTTGGCTTTGAAAACCCAGTTTACCAAAGGGATTTCTCCCTCTGGACTCCCTCCGAAAAATTCTCGCACAGTACGCAAAAAAGTTTTGCCCGAAATTTGAAGTAGATTTAGAATTGGAGTAGGCGAAGAAAACCTGTATTAAGTAATATTAAAAATTGCATTACTCGATACTACAGAAAGTAACTTCCACGCTTTTAAAAGCAAAAGCGCATCAAATGATGTCGATGTGTTTCTGGAGTAATAGCCATTATTGGAGTAGCTGCCCATCTCCAAGAAAAAAATCTTCTCCTGTAGTGATTCGGGTAGCTTATTTTAAAAAAGTCAATTGGGTGGGGTTTAACTTTTGTAAATACCATGCAGAGGCGGTGAAAATATTCAGAACCCTACCAGCCAATGACAGATTTTTTTATGAGATTAAGTTGAACTGTTATGCTGCATTCAACGTGTGGTGTATTGATGGTAAGCACTTTGAAAAACTAATAAGCGAACTTAACAATTATGTGGATATAGGGCTTGAATTTATAATTAGCACTCCCGATCAAGTCCCCGAACTGTTTCAAGCACTAAACCTGACATTCTATGAAAGGAGTGTTCAGTGTTAACAGGCAAAAACTCAGAACCACAGCAAGCAGTACATTACTTCATGGAAGGATATTACCAGGAGGGTACTTCACGCTGGTCTGGGAAAGGTGCGAAAAAATTGGGACTAGCAGGAGCAGTAGATTGCCAAGAAACTTTTTCTAACATCGTCAATGGGCGATCTCCTGACGGCAGCCAAAACCTGTGTGCTAGAAAGTTAGACTCATCGCAACGTCGAGCGGCTACTGACTTTACATTTTCTGCACCGAAAAGTGTCAGCTTGCAAGCGTTAGTAAATGGGGATGAAAGGCTGATTACTGCTCATCAGTTAGCCGTACAAAAGACTTTAGAACTGATTGAAGAACGTTATAGTTACACCAGAGCCACAACCCAAAATGGGCAGCAACTGATCCGGACTAACAACTTAGTAGTCGCGGAGTTTGACCATATTGAAACCAGGGAACTAGACCCGCATCTACATACTCATGCCCTGGTCATGAATATGACACAGCTAGACAATGGTAAATGGTACAGTCTTTTAAATGATGAGATTTTTAAAAACAAGAAATTTCTGGGTATGGTGTACCAAAACTACCTAGCAGTGGAGGTACAAAAATTAGGGTATGAGGTGGAAGCTAGGAATCATGGGCAGTTTGAAATCAAAGGATTTCGAGAAGAGGATTTAAAGGAGTTTTCTAAACGAAGGCAACAGATATTAAATTCAGCAGGGGAAAATGCAACCTGGACAGAGCGTGAAGCGGCTTGGACTGCTACCCGCAACCTAAAGCAGAAAATTAACCCTATTGAGTTAAAAGCCAAGTGGAGAGAAGAAGCGGCAGCATTGGGGATCAAGTTTGTACAGCCTCTTGAGGCACAGCCGGAACTAAAACCCCGGTTAGTGAGCTATGAAAATTTAGAAGATGCGATCGCTCACTGTTCGGAAAGAAATGTCGCTTTCACCCAGGAAGATTTAGAAAAATTCATCTTAAACCAAGGGCTTGCGACGGAAGTTAGTCAAATTGAACCGCTAGTTAAAGCTAACCCGGAATTACTCAGCCTGTCTCAAGAAAACCGCGACTTTACCACCCTGGCAGCAGTTAACCGAGAACTGGCAACCATTAAATTGATGCAGTCTGGGACGGGTAAAGTTAGCCCACTTGCTCACCCAGAAGTAGTTGAAAGCCACCTGGAGAAAACAGCTTTAAACCCAGATCAACGTCGAGCGGTACTGACAGCAGCAACCACAACAGACCAATTTATGGCATGGCAGGGGGTAGCTGGTGCTGGTAAAACTTTCGCCCTCAAGGAATTAAAAGCGATCGCTGCCGCCTCTGGCTACACCATCAAAGGCTTTGCTCCTAGTTCAATGGCTGCTAAAGTCCTGGGCCAAGAGTTGGATATTCAAGCTGAGACTGTTGCTAGATTATTGGTCTCTGAACCACCCCAAGAGATTGAACCTAATCAAATTTGGATTGTGGACGAAGCAGGGTTACTCAGTGCTAAAGATGCTCTTGCTCTTTTAGAAAGCGCAACCCAAGAACAAGCTAGGGTGCTGTTAGTGGGAGACACAAAACAGTTGTCAGCTGTAGAGGCTGGCAATCCCTTCAAGTCTCTACAACAGGCAGGAATTAAAACCAGTCATCTCAACGAATCTTTGAGGCAACGTGCGCCAAAACTGAAGCTGGCAGTAGACTTGATTGCTTCTGGTCGTATTGAGGAGGGGTTTTCACGCCTCGATGAAAACGGTTGTATCCAGAGTGTAAGAGCAGAATCTAAAATTGAGGCGATCGCCTGCGACTATGTAACAGCCACCCCAGAACAACGAGCGCGAACCCTGGTACTGGCTGGAACAAATTTTGAGCGTTTGGCAATCACTCAAGCCATTCGGGGGCATTTAAAGGCTGAGGGTAGTTTAGGAACTGCGACCACTATCACCCAACTGCAAGCCAAAGACTTAACTTCAGTACAAATGCGCTACACCCATAACTTTGAACTGGGTGATATGGTCATGCCCACCCGCAATTACAAGCGCCGGGGGCTGTCCAAAGGCAAGCTTTATGAAGTGGTGGATAAGGACAGTGACCAACTAACACTCAAAGCTAGTGATGGTAAGCATTTTCAAGTAGACACGGGATTTAAAAAAGCGGTTTACCAACGTCAACAGATTGAACTTGCCGAGGGCGATCGCCTACGCTGGACGAAAAACGACCGACAATTAGGACGGCGCAATGGTCAAGAGTTTGTAGTTAAAGCCATTGCAGGTTACAACGCGCAAATCCAGTATTTAGAAAGTGGTCAAACTGAATTTATTAACCTGCAACAAGCACAACACCTAGATTATGCGATCGTCAGCACTACATATAGTAGTCAGGGTAAGACGGCTGACCAAGTATTGATTGCTGCTGACAACACCATTGGACAAGAAAGCTTTTATGTTGCAGTTAGCCGTGCTAGGTATGAATTGAAACTGTACACGGAAGATAAAGACAATTTACTAGCCCTGGCACAGTCGAGTAGGGCTAAAGAAAATGCACTGGTGCTACTGCGGCAGAAAGAGTTAGAGAAGCAGCACCAATCAAAACTAGAGAAAGAAATGGTTGTAACTGCTCCGATTGTAGCTAAAACACCCACTAAGGAGGCGGAGGAGCAGAGGAGCGGGGGAGCGGAGGAGCAATCTAACAGTAAGCTCTCCCCTCTGCACCCCTATACCCCTGCACCTGTAACCAGTTCTTCCCCTCTGCCTCTCGTTTTTAAAACTCTACCGCCGGAAGCACTGAAAACTGTTGTTCCTACTCCTAAACCATTTATTAGAAAACCAGTTCCAAAAACAGCACAAAGCGAGGTAGCATTTTGGACTCCTGGTAATATTGGTGAAGCCCCAGAAAAACTTGATTCTAAACATTGGCAAGAATTAATACAAGGTAGTGGCATCCACCCCGAAATTGCCAGCCTTAATTTCACTAGCCTGCATCAAACTCTTGATTGGGAGCATGAAGCTTGGGAATACCTGATGTACAGTGATAAACTGCCACGCACTAACACAGGTAGGCTATCTTCAGGGATCATGAGTAAATATGCTCATATTGAATCAGGCGGCTGGTGGTGTGATGCTGGTGTTAATCCCAAGTGCTTCGCCAATCTCCAATCAGGGGATAAACCTGATAGAAAGATATGGGGATGCTACAAACCCAATAACCCCAGAGAAAAAGCTGATAAACCCGGCAAATTCATCAAATATGAACATCCACCACAAACTGAACTCAGTATTTTCTTGCTCGATGTACCTGATGATATTGCTGGGCGGATCTATGAAAAAGCTGGGGTAAAACCAACCGATTGCGATCGCCAAAGTGGATTTTGGTATTGCATTTGGAAACATAACCTGCCAGTCACGATTACTGAGGGAGCAAAGAAAGCAGCCAGTTTGTTAAGCCAGGGTCATGCAGCGATCGGGCTACCGGGAATCTATGCTGGTTATCGCAGTAAAGATGAGTTTGGGGAGCAGACCAAAGCTCGGCTGATGGATGAATTAGCTGTTTTCGCCACTCCAGAACGGCAGATAACTTTCTGCTTTGATTACGAGACACGCTTGGACACTCAGCGAAATATAGAAATTGCTATCTCACGCACTGGTAGATTACTGGAGGAAAGCGGAGCATCTGTCAGTGTGGTGACATTGCCTGGGCCAGATAAAGGCGTTGATGATCTGATTGTGGCTCAGGGGCCACTAGCATACGAAAAGGCGTTTTACGAAGCATCAACCCTCAAAGCATGGCGGGATAACAATAATAAACAACGACACTCACCGCCAGCACCACCTAAAAAGTTGAGTGATATTGAGCGCAAACAACGGCTTCAACAACGTTTTTCTGGTCAAATCTCTCAATTGGCATTTAAGAAGGCGATCAATGCACTGACTGACCGAGAACTATTGTACTTAGAACAAGCGGTCAAGGAATATTTTGCCCAGCCAGTTGCTCAAGTACCAGCACCTGTTGATAAACAGGCTATTGAAAACGAAATTACTCAGCTTAGGCCACAAATTGATAGTTTGTGGTTAGAACACGCTATCCAAGAGAAAACTATCAGAGCAATGGAGCATTTTCCGCTTCATAAGTTGAGTAATAAGTATAACTTTACACTAAAGCAGCAATTACAAACTATTGGAACTATCAAAGAATTAGTCACGTATCAGCAGCAGCTTCAGTCCAAACTTCAGGAATACGAAGCCCAGGTAGAAAATCATCACTCCTGGAAGAACCAACAGCAGACTATTGAAATGAAGACTATGGCTGAAATACTAAACTCTCCTCAATTACAGTCACGACTAACGAGTATTTTGGATGAGATAGAACTTAAACAACAGCAAAGTCAAGCTAAGTTATCTATTTCTCAGCAGCCATCACCACAACCGCGTCGAGGTTTGAGAAGGTGAATTATGTGCAACCTGAGTTACCCTTAAATCAATGGGGACAAATGATCGTGAAACTAATCAAACACAGGCGGTTAAACTATATCGAAAAGCATTGCTTTCATCAAAATGGTTAACCGTTTACTGATACAACAAGGAATTGACCCAAATTTACTATGAACTACCCCTGGCTCAAACTTTTGCACAGCCAGAGGTAGTTCATTATCTGAGTTTTATACCTGCACAAGTCAGATAAAACCTATTACCTTCTCAATTTTGTTGACTGTGATTGGGTGTTAGTGTGCTTTAAATAATCAGAAACTACCTCTCCCACTTCTTCTAAAGATTCAACATCATTCTCTGTAGCATTAGCAGTCAAATCACCGTCAACCATCACAGCCCGACCATCTTTAGCTGTAACAGTAATACTATCCCCATTTTGGTAAAAGTTGTAATTCTTACTCTCATAACTGCGTGAACCATCAGAATGCTGATCACCAAAAAGACGCAGCATGGAATCTACACCCTTGGCAAGAGCCTTGCCTTTAATATCCATCACGCTGTTAGTAACTTTTTCGATATTCTGCTTCACAGTATGATTAGTTGCTGAGTGAATATCACCAACAGCTTGAGTTATCTGTTTATGGACTGTATTAACTTCCTCTGAAATCTTATTATGAATAGCACCCATAGCAGCTTGATGACGCTCCATGCCATGCTGAATCTCATCACTGACTAACTGCTTGACTTCACCAATACCATCGTTAACTACACCCAACTGTGATTCAAATTCATTTTTAACAGCTGCAACTTGTGACTTCATCTCAGTTTTAAGAGACTCCATCTGTTGATTCATCTGCTCTTTTAAGGTGGTAATTTGAGTCTCTAATTGGGCTTTGACTTTATCAACTTTGGGAGTGAGGGCAGTTTTTACCTGTTCATAGAGATTTTTGGCAGTGTTCTTAGCCTTAGTCTCAATCGAGTTTATCCAATCATGCAAGGTTGCATTCTTGACCGCAGGGTTATTTTGATTATTTATAGCTTCCAGTCCCTTCTGCAATTGCTCAATAGTTTTTTGTTGAGCATCAAAAGCTTGTTTCAGACTAATCAAATCAGTCGATAACTGTTTGGTAACTTCAACGTTTGATTGCTTTTGATTGGCAAAATGATCAATCAAACTTTGCTGGTCTTGAAGCTTTTGCTGTAAAGCCTCTACCTGCTTTTGTAAATCCTCAATGGTGGAAGATTGTTGTACTGGTTTGGCTGGTTGTTGAGACTGGGATTGATTCTGGCTAATCTGGCTACTTAAACCCAGTTTATCACTTAAAACCTCTCCATCCTTAACATGATAGACCTTATCCTTACCAATCATGATGCGGACAGAACCTTTCAAGTTTTGCGGGTCATTGATAGCCGTCTTGATTTTATCTACCAGTTCTGGAGTCATCAAATTTACGGAGACTTCGCCATCAGGATGACCTTTATACTTGGGTTGGTTGCCAACGTAAATTGATAAGTCTTTAGTAGTGTCTAACTCTTGAAACTTGCCCTTCTCTAACAGCTTATGCAGAATGTCGTTGAGGATTTCTAAATAATCATGTTGCACAACTTTCGCCTCCGATTTTATTTCATCCATGATTTGTGACTCCTACTAAGGAATTAATGAGAGTCGATGGACTGACTAAGACATCTGGTAAAACTACACCTCCTAAACGATTAAGAATTACATCTCCTTCAATTTGGATATAAGCCCATTGGTCATCAATTAGAACTGAAATTGACTTTGTGTTATCAGGTAAGTTGGTCACGTTATAATCTTTTAGCTCTCCATTTACTATGAAAATATGAGGAGTTTCTGCATCGCCATAGTAAATTTCAATGAATTCTGGGACATGATTTTCAGGGAACGGTGGTTCATCCCAAAACTCTGCTGCATTGAAGATATCAGTCCGATAAGTGTTAACTAACGAGGCAATATCAAGCGGCAGTTTGCTTAACAATTGCAACTCGTATTCAGATAAATTAGTCATGTTGCTTTGCTCCAAATTCAATAATTCAAAAATAAATAATTTTAGGGCTTTGGAACCCTTTCATCGGAGGGAAAATAAATTTTTCTCTTCTGCCTACACTACGGGAATACTTACACGAACTACCCTCTGCCTTTCTTCGGTCATAAATTACCTCCTAAAGATTTTTCAATCTGTTATTTGCCTCTGCTTTTTTATCAACTAAAGGCAATAACATCTCTGCCTCTAAATGCCGGATTTCTAACTCTTCCCCAGATGGTTCACGCAAAGTAGATTGTGAGATAAACTGTTGCTGGAGTTCATACCACTTTTCAATACTTTTCGCCTCCAAGTTAATATCAGATTGTGGAATACGAATTTGCTCTAATAGCGGAATACTTACATCTCTACCAGAGCGAAACCCAGGACTAACAATTACGGCTCTGCCTTCCGGTAAGGTATTAAATTGGTTAACCTCAAATAAATTGCGGGTAATATTTTGCTCAGAAATTGAGGTACTTGCACCACCTTTACCGCCTGAACTGCGTGAACGCTCTCTGTGCTTGATTTGCTCATCACCTAAGAAGTTACTAAAACGTTCCGCCGCCACATCATCTTGGGGATTAAAGAAAGCTTTTGTAGCGCAACCGCCAAATATAGCATTGGTAGTTTCTTTGGAATAAGCCTTCTCAAGCTGTGATAGGTTTTGCAATCCCAGTAAACAAATTAAGCCATCTTCACGATTTTGGTTGAGCCAATCAACTAAGGCTGGTAGATACAAAGTTGGTAATTCATCCAGTGCCAAAACTAATGGTTCTGTGCGTTTGCCAGCCAAATTACGAGAACATAAAAGGTGCAAAATAGAAACTAACAAAGGAGCAATTACATCTCGTTTCTCCTTGTCCATACCGAAAACCACCATCTTCCTCCCCTTCAAATCCAAAGGGATATTTGTTTGACCACAGAAGCCAGAAAGGGTGGATGGGGTCATAAAGCGAGTAAATAATCCGCTTGTTGTACCGACAATACTAGCGGCGGTTTCTGGAGAACCAGCTACAGATAGGAATTGGTCAAAGGCAACTTTTACCCAAGGATTTAAAGAAGCTTGTTGAATGCGGTCAATTAATTTAGGCAAACTGAGAATGGCATGGCACATCATAATGTCAGGAAAACAAGTACCCCGCGCCAGCATAAAGATTGCTTGTGCCAGCTGATCCCCTGCATTAGCAAAAAATCCACTATCTAAAGCATCACCACTTGTCAACTTAAAATTACGATTGAGGACGATCGCTAACTGACGCGCCATCTCTGCATCACTTTCACTCCGCAAAAAATCTAGGGGATTAGCTACGCAGGATTCAGGAAAACCAGGGGAGAGGATAGAAACCTCATACCCACGCATAGCGGCGTATCCTGCTAGTTTGGGTGCTTGCCCTTTAGCGTCAGCTGTAGCCGATTCTTGGTGACTATATTTAAAATCGTAAAGGATAATTGGTAGTCCCTGATCGATAGCGGAACGTACCATAGGGTTAATCATGGAGAAGGTTTTACCAGAACCAGCCCCGCCACAAACTAAAATTCCACGTTGTACATCTGGCAGATAGAGCCTGCTTTTATCTTCTGGAATATTGATAATGCGTTTGTTGTCAACAACCTGAAAAGTAGTACCTTTAGGTGTACCAATGTATAAAGCTACCCTGTTATGTTTGCGTTCAATAAGTTGTTTGCAGGCCAGCTTACGAGCTGCTGTTTTCTCCCTACCTCCTGCCCATCGCGCCCGTGCTAGTTTGTTTGTTGCCCCTCGCCCCTCCATTGCTTTCGCTAACATTAATGCGCCCACACTTACAAGTAATCCCAAACCCATTGGGGAAAAAAAGGCATCCTTAAAATTCTCAGGAACAAGGTTATAAGCTGAGGGGGCAGGGGTCGCTGGGGAGGAAAAAGAACTATTTCTCAATGAATCTTTCTCCCCCTGCTGCACACCTCCCCCTGCTCTCTTTACTTGTTGGGTAGTTTTGGATATTTCAGCCATTTTCACCCCCTCCCTAGAATGACTAAATCATTCTCTTGAGTGGGAATCCAAGGTACAGGGCCAATAAAGTAGGGAGTGCAAGATTTACCACCCCAGAGAAAGCTAATGCAAAAACGAAAAAATAGCCCAAAGTTGGCTGTACCAGTGGACTCATTTACACCAGTTAGCACAACTTTGAAACCAGAACCGTAGACAAGCCTACCTGTTGGTTCTTTACCACCGTTAACACGTTGTAAGATCCCAAAACCACCGTCTACTTTCTGAGCAGAACCAGAAGCCCATCGCTTACCGTAAAGGTTGCCAGCTTGCCCTGCGACATCACCTAGTTCTAGGAATGGACACTCTTTACCCACATTACAGGCGACAACAACATTTTTGTTGGAACGATTTACCCTACCAGAAACAAAGTAATTCTCTCTTGCCCTAGAATCACCACGTTCCGAATTACCTAAAACCACAGAAGCTATACCCACCACATCCAAACCCGAATTAATCGGCTGTGGCATCTTGTCAAAAGGTACTTGATTTAGCCCCGGCACTTGATTAATGTAGCTTTGCTGCCAGCCTGGAAATCTTGATAGTTGCGTCTGATTAAGTCTAGGAATTGAGTTGATAGGATATCGATCTAGATCCAGTTTTTTACCCAAAGGGGTATTAGCAGCTTGTGGATTAGATTTTAAAATAGTTGAAATCTTACCGTTCAGTCCAATTTTAAGCGAATTTTTGTCAGGTCTGTTTGACTTTGGAGTAGCTGCGGCTATTGAATTAGAAGTTATGCTACTGTAACGAGATTGCGCGAATAAATCATAAATAGGTGGAACTTGATTAATATCAAGGTTGCCCAAGCTGGGAATAGCTTTGACTAGGGTGTTGGGAGTTTGCCACTGCATTAATCCCAAGTCTTTGAGTGTAAGCTTGGGGCCCAGAGGTACGATGACAGAGATAGTTTTCAGGCTGAAGGCAGACATTTGAAAAGCATCATCTACGTCCCCCAACATAATTACAGAATCAATACTCTGTCCGGCTGTCCAAGAACGGGAGGGATTATAGCCAATTTTTGCGACTATATCTGGGGAAATATCAAGATATCCGGGCTGTTGTAATGGATCTAAGCTGCTCCAATTGATTTTTGCCCAGTCTGGAGACTTTAATTGATATTTACCGGAATTATAAGTAACTGTTGGAATTTCTGCATTGGCGACACTGGGTAATTCTAAAAGTGATGTCGCAACCATTGAGGCAGAAACTATTGATAATAAAGCTCTATTGTTAATCACTGAGTTTGCCCCCATTGCATCAGTTTATTGAACATTTCTTGGGGAATACCTGATAATCTAATAGCCTCTGTCCTACTTTTACCTCTCCTCAATAAACGGATGGTATCTTGCGTTTGTCGCCATACTATAGACTTAGGTTTAATTGCGCCATTACCCACCGCTACCGCTAAACCGTAAGCTACGGCATTAGCATCATTTCTTTGTGAAACAGTGCTGGTTTGTGAAGTATTGACTGTTAAACGTGGTTTTTTCTCAAGATTCGGAGGTGCGGTATTACTGGTGATATTATTGGTATTGTTTAACCTATTTTGATTAACTAACGGTTTCTCAGCTATTAATAACGGCTGTGGTTTATCCGAATCTGGCTTAATAATTAAACTGGTATATTCTGGTTTACCTCTAGCCGGAATCAACTGAAATTGATATTGTTTTTGACTGTCAGCACTAGCAGTAATCACGGTAATCACGGTACTACCATCTTGACTGGAAGTTAAAACCGGAAAACTAATTGGTTTAATTTGTCTGAGAAATAGAATTGTAGCTCCTCCACTACCACAATTTTCATCTGATGCACCACGCTGACATAAGTTGCCATTGGAAGTTAAAGCAAAGCGGGAAGGGTCTCCTAACCACACTTGCTTGATAGTTTCACCTGTGGGAATGAAATTGATAGTTAAACCATAACCAGCCCAAATCTTTAAGTCAATTCCATGAGAATTACTACCTTGAGCATCTTGTGAATAAACATTTCTCGCGGCTGGTAGCGCTAAAGCTGTGCCTGTATTAGCGTTGATAACTAACGTAGTTAGCAGTAAAAACCCTAAACGTTTCATATCACAACAGATTTATCTGCAAGAAATTGTGTAATAGTTATAAATTCAGAATTTATCCTTTTAACTCATTACTCATTGCCTAATTTCATATCGAAATTGATTGATTGACAAAGATTTGCACTGGTTTACCTGTTTCAATTACGAAAACTTGCTGTTGCTGTTGTACTTGTTGTAATTGCTGCTCATTGGAATTTTTCATCCTACTGAGAATTTGATTAATACTGCCTTCAGTAAAACCAGCCAGTAAATTCTTATCACTGTTACTTGTTGTAGTGGTTGTTGTACCCAAAGAGCTAATTGTTGTCTCTGAATTAGCTCTATTTTGAATCTCAGCCACCTTAGATAAACCAGACAGCATAGATGCCATGAGCGAATTGCCTAAATTACTGCCACCTTGACGAGATTCAGCTTTAAGTAAATTGCCATTTTTACCCAATATCAAAATCGAATTCTGAGGCAGTGGCTTTTCCTCTGTTTTACCGTTGATGTTCACTAATACAGAAACAGCCGTCATTTGCACTATTTCTGAGTTAGTGGGATTGATCATAGCCACAACATAAGCATTTTTGGGTAAAACTTCAGACCCATCAAATGCTTTCAGAGGTTGAGTTAAACGAATCAGGCTATTTTGTTGCTGCTGATTACTTACACCACTACCCACCCAGGCTACAGGAGTTTCTATCATACCCGCCGCACGAGTTCCGACTAAAACCCGCTTGCCATCGTAGTTAGTCGGTGGTGACTGTGGTGAAGAATTGCGATCACTCCGAGGTAGGCTATCTGGTTTTACCCCTATACCCCCATTCACTTGAACATTACCCAATTCTGCCTCTTCCTGGTTTAAATCTGCATTGCCAGTGTCAGTAGAGGAGTAATTACCGACATTAGCAGCTGCTAACCACTCCTGCATAGGGTCTTTGGGAGTAGTACGACTGGGTAATGGATTGGAAACAACTTGAGATTTTATGGGTTTTGATACAGGAGCAGGCGCAGATTGTCTAACTACTGGTTGAGCAGCCACGCGATTGCTTCTACTAGGTCTAGTAACAGTAGGTAGCGGTGGTGCTTGATGAATAGTTAATGGTCGCGTTGGTGTAGGCTGAGTTTTGACGGTAGGTGTAGGAGTGACTGTAGCTGTAGGGGTAATTGTTGGCGTTGGTGGTGCAGTTTCAGCGTTTTTTTTAGTAACAGCTTGTAACTCCCCTTTTTGAGAGGTGAGAGCGATCGCTGTTTTAAGCTCTCCTTCCTCATTTTCATCATCTGATTTAATATCTGTCTGAATACTTTTTGCATTTTGCTGGGCTGGCTTATCACCGGGAGAATTCAAAGCCCCTGTAATTGAGCTAATCATCGTTCCAAACATGACAACTATTAACAGCACCCCACCAGAGACTGTTAACCCTTTTAGTAATGGGTGATTAGCTACAGGGCGAGTAGTGACAATTTCTTCTGGTTCAGTTTTTTGTTCATCCACAGGTGATGATGTTTCTGAAACATTGGAAATTTCTACCCCATTCATCCGAGCAAATTCTTGGCTTCTATGGGAAGTATCACCAGTAGTAGCTTCAGAATTCGTATTTACAACTTGACTTTGATTTGACATAAAGCTACTTTCCTAAATCTAAATCTTGGATGCGGTAAATTTCCATTCCCGCTTTTCTAGCTCTATAAGCCTCTATCTGTGGTACAGAAGGATTATTCGGTAAAGGTGGTGTATCTACTGCTCTCACAAATACAGTTTTATTAAAAGAAATAGCCTTACCTAATTGGTCTTGACCTTTAAAAACTACTAAGTTGGCAACCATTTCTAATCGCCATTTACCTTCTTCTATTTTCTGAGGAGGCGAAAGATGGCGTACAAGTAAAGCTGATTGAGTATCACCATTAAACACGTCAGGCGGTGTTAAAGCTGCGATTTCTCGCAGAAAACTAGCGCGAAAATCTTCTGATAATGCAAATCCTGCACTCCAAGTATTTGTAGTGAGTTTTTTATCAGATACTTGTACACCGGGGTCAAGTTTTAGTTTGGTTGGATCTAAGTTACTATCAGACGACTTGGGAACGGCATTCCAACTCATCAAATTCATCATTGTCCGCCCTGCAAAGTCCATAATCGCTTGGTCAGTACGGTCTTTTTCTCCTACAGCAATTGCTCTAATGGAAGTACCGTCTTGAAGTTCTACTAAGGTAGGTTTCTGGTTAGATATTTTACTTAATTTACTGGAATTAGTTAGATTTATCAGTAACAAGAAGAGTAAGATAACAGCTTGCCCTATTGATACTAAGGGAGTAAAGTTTATCTCTTTCTTATCAAGTAATCTCATCTGAATACCCTCCCTGAGATTAACCTCCCACTGCTAGAGAAACATGAGAAAGCTGCCATCCCTCCACCAGACCCCATTGCTAACGCCAGTATTGGAGACAAAATTGCTTGTACTAGCTGTAAGAACAAGGGATTATTGTTACTAGCATTCACTATTGCACTAGCAGCCATTCCACAAACAATTGAGTATGACATGAGTACCAAAGTCAGTGCTAACCATCCTGCAACCCAAGCATAGATGGGTTTAGCTCCAAAAGGAAAAAGTGAAAGCACTAAAAAAATAGGGGCGATATAGGCATTTAGTAAGAATGCTACTTGCACAACATATTGAAAGGCTGCTTGTAAGCCACTGAATATAATCCATGACAGGGCTTGCACCATTGAATTAATAGTTTGCCCAGCTATATCTAATGGATTCCAGCTATTTGAATAGGAAGATAAACCGTGCTTTTCTTTATACTTTTGAGCGTTATTTTTAGCTTGATTTATTTTTTCATCTCTACATATTTCTCTGGGATTAATTTTTTGTCCTTGGTCATCTACGCCATTCTCAGGCTCTTTTTCACATTCTTGTAGTTGTGTTTGAACTGAAATAGCAAAAGCCTGATCCATATTGGCAGTACGAATAGCATCTCTCAAAGTAATGCCATTTCGCGTAATACTTAATACTTTGTCATTCAAATTTACCGCTACATTACGAAACATCAAAGATGTGGTAGCAAGTAACTGCCCATTATTAACAGTCAACATTAAACAGACTAATAATGGATAGACCATCTCATTCAAAATTTCATGACTAAATCCTTCCTGAATTAACCTAGAATACCAACTGATAGACCAGAAAGAAACAAAAACCACTCCACATAAAGCAGAAACAGCAACTACTGCTTTAAAAACTTCACTGTTACCGTTAGCTAAATCTTGCCAGTCTTGGTTAAATGAAGATACAACCATGCGAGAGCCATTAATCGCACCGTCAACTATATCTTCCGCGTTTGTATCTCCAGTAACTGCTAGTAAATACCAGAAGTTAGTTAAATTATTTAGCATTGCTTTGCTCCCAAAAAGCATCAGCAAAAGCAGCCGCACCTATAATTTGTCTTGCACTGGAATTATTATTAGCTTGCTCTTTTCTTGCTTGTTCATCCAACCTACTGGAAATGTCACTCAAATTGATATTGGCTGCTGATAAAGCTCTAGTTTGTTTTTGTGCTTCACTGTGAATTGATTTAGTAATAACTGTTGTTTGTAGATTCTGCACTGCCATCTTTTTCAAGATGTCTTGAGTGATGACATCATTTTGTACTTCATCAGCAGTATTAGATGAATTTTCTACAGCATAATTAGAGATTTCTGCTTCTTGCGCTTGAGTTTTTTGCCCTTCTCTGCCTAAAACAGATCCAGATAGTCCATAAGTATAAGCTTGATGCCATTGTCTCTGAGCATTTTCACCTTGGGCTTGAGAATCAGTTTCTACTAAATCAGTATCTTGCTGTTGAATAATCACCTTGATATTTTTACCTGCTTTTAATGGGTCAGGTATACCCATAACTCCATTTGTAGAAGTGATGGCTATATCTAGGTCTTTATCTTCATCTTTGTTAGCGTCTTTCGATAGCTGGCTAAATTCTTGGCTATACAGCTTAATGTATGACTGCAAGCTTGTCATGACTTGCTGAAATTGTTCTAGAAATGAAGATTTGGCTGTGGCCGGTAAAACTGAACAAAAAATGAATACAACTATTAAACTACTAAAAACTGCTAAATGGCGGTAGATATGGGCTAATGTCAATCGGCTGAGTGATTTCATATAAATTCTCCAAGGAGACTGTAAAAGATTTGGGAGCGCAAGCAGATATTACTTCTGCTTTATTTCCTAAAAGTTTCTTACCAGTTACTATTAGTGGTTCTGGTGGATATTTATCTGGTTGCCTAGATAATCTTTCAAATAAATTACCTTCATATCTAGGATTAACAGGGATTAAAGATACTGGCTTATCATACATCAGTATGTATTGTTGCTCTGGTTTAAAATCAGTATTTATCCCAGGTTTATTTAATTTAATTTGAAGTTTATCTTGAGTTTTACTTGCATAATATGCCGCTTTGAGAAATCGGTCACTTTGTACATATCGGTTAGCAGAATTTAAACGTTGTTGACAAGCTTGCTGTTTCTGGGCAATATACTTCTCATGCTGTTGCTGATGCCACTTCCACACTTCAAATGATGCCCATGATGATAAAACTCCTAAAATAGCCAACAAGACTTTATATTGTGCAAATACCGTAGCAATTTCTAACTTTTTCATAAAGGCTTTCCCTGCTTAATGCAACCAACATAGTATTTAGCAAATTCAGACACCCATTGAAACTTATCTGAGTACATTGCTTTAAACCTATCGCGTGCTGCTTGCTCTTCTCTGCTATTAGCAACTAACGCCAACATTGGGTAGGAAGGATAGTAACGACAGCGTATATATTTGTTGTTGTAATCCAATAGCCACAGCGTATATAGCTGTTTTACATTGGGACGAAAACTTTCATTTTTATCAATAATTTGCTTTGGTATGCCTAAATGCTCTGAAAAACTTTTTGCAGCCCCTGGTACTATCCGCCCTATTAACCGACAGGGCATATTTTGTAAAATTTGTTCACCAGCTTCTGAGTTAGCGATCGACAGAATATCTTGACCCGCAAGTATGACCCGACAGCCAGATTTTCGAGCAGTCGCGCATTTACGACCCACTAACCGCGATAAAGCAGCAAACCGCAACAATACACTGGATTCATCCATGAAGAAAACGCTATTGGGTGCTGATAGGGATTGTCTAGAAGCGGCAATATAAGCAGACATCCCGAAAACTTCAGCGTCTTTACTTGATTGCAGGTTGGTGAGGGCAAAGGTAATCAGCTTGGCATCAGTATCAAAGGTGGAGGGACGACAGATGGCATTGCCAATACTGCTGTTTCTCCAATATTGAAAGCGTAGGCGGATATAGTTCAATGCCCTATCTACGTTTTCATCTTCATAACCCAAGTTTATGTGGTCTGTTGAGAAAAAATGCTCCATATCTGCAAGGGTTGGGGTATTCTCCCAAGCCGCAGAACCTAATCCTCCTTTCTTGGCAAGAGCAAAGCGTTGTTGAATGTCGGGGTCATCGTAAAAGGCTTTTGTCCCTAGTGGGATAAGGGATTCGATTGTTTGGGACAAGAAACCATCAAATGATTGCGAACCCAAGACTAACTGAAGAACAATCAAGTTGACATCGTTTCTGTGGGCTTTAGCTCGTTCCTCCCGTTGTTCTTCTGGAATTTTTGATAAGTCTAACGGCTGCACCAAATTGTTAGACTCTTTGGAAATATCAAAGTAAAAACCGTTGTGATAGGGTGTGTAGTCCCCAAATGTCCCTGTGCCGTCATCATTGGGCAGGTCTATCATTAAAATGCTCATGTCCTGAGCTTGGCACTCGGCGATGATGGAAGCTACCAAAACTGATTTACCTGAGCCGGTTGTACCCAGAACTAAAATATTCTTGGTTTTTGATAAGTCAATTTTGACGGGTGAATCACTCTCATCTGCGATTAACTCAAACCCTTGATGATCTGCGGGACTATTCTGCACTATATTAGTTAATCCCAAAACTTCACTTGCAAAGAAAGTTTGCCGACGATTATATGGGCGCATCAAAATCGGTTCTTGCCTGATGAGCAATGTTTGCAGCCAGATTAACCAAGCATATTCATATTCACGGGTTAGTTCTGTGGGTTGGTTAATATAGCCAGCTATCAACCTACAGGCATCGTCTACTTGCTCTGCTGTATCTCGGTAAACCAGCACTACCAAGCTTAAATTTAGTGGTACATCTCCTGTATATAGTTGCCTTTGTGCTTCCACTGAGCGTTCCACATTGATTTGGGCAGAGACATCTATTGATTTTTTCTGCTGAACATTCAAATCTAATGCCCTAGAACGTTTGGTAATCATCTGCTGGGCTGCACGGTTTATCCCTCGGTCAGCCGGCGAGAATTCTGTGATGATTTCTACATCAAAAATGTTGTTGCGTGAGAATAAATCCCACAAGAAACGAATTTGATGTTTAGTAGAGGCAAAGATTTCTGGTTTCCGGGTTAGTACCATTACTCCGACATACTTTTTCTCATCACCGTTGGGTAAGCAAATCCATCGTTTATCGGCGAAAGGTACACCATTATTGAGAATAATTGAGGTGAGATGCGGTTGACTGATGATTTCCAGTGGTTTATCCAATGCAGCCTTTTCATCAATTTCTTCTCTTAATCCCTCTTCATCAAATATTAGAGTATGCGGAATGATTACTTCTTTTGCTCCAATATTTTTACAAAGCTCTCTCCATAGGTCTCTATCGGTTTTAGGTTGAGGATTCAAGCCCATTTCTGAAAGAATTTGTTGGTATCTCAATGAGGCTTCTAAGGCTTTTGTTAAAATCTGTGTAAATCGCTTTTTGGTGATTTGACTAATTCCTGAATCTGTGAATCTTCTTTGGAGGAAGTTAGTTAGTTTTGCCAAAAACTTATCTACTGGGTCTGAAGTATCTAGCGATTCTGAGGTGACTGTAAATGACCAATAAATATTTAATTTGATATCTTTACGAGCTTTCTCCTTTGTCAGTTTTTGAGTTCTTGCTAACCTCCCCCAGTCTAAAAACTCACTTTCTAGAGACGTTGGATTATTCAAACGTTGCATTAAATAATCTGTACTATCACTATCATCGCAGAATGAACTCCAGCGACAAGTGATTTTTTCGCCTTGGGGAATTTCTTTACAGCCGTTTTCAAAGGCTTGAGCCACCGCTTCTATTTCTTGTTCTGAATGGAATAAAGGATGAATTCCAGTACAAGCAAAACCAAATATTAATTGCAGAGTGTTACTACTTTCTGTCAGATTCTTTTTACTTAGTAGATAAGCTCCAACGACATAAGAATCTTTTTTTAGTCTGACTATAGTAGTCAAATCTAACCAATCTTCAAATGGATTGAGGGTTTTAGGTTTAGATGAACGAGTTAGCTTGACTTTTCTAGTACCGACTTTTTTTTTATGCTGTGGTGATGTGTAATTAGCATATCCTCTTGTCCATCTGGGAAGAATTGGATAAACCTTTGACCAGTACAGGTAAGGTTTATCTCCTGATAAAAAAGCTACTGATAAACTAGCCCAAAATGCCAAGCCTAAACCCCAAAATATATCTAATCCGAGAATTAAGCAAAGCAGTCCAAAAACTACGCAGAATACCCCAGCGAAAATTACGAACTGTCTGCCTGTAAATGGGCCAAACTTTGGGCTTTCACCTAAGCTCTGATTGACTTTGATTATCTCTTGTTTCATGAGCTTTTAAAAATTGCCATTAAATCAGAAATCAGAAGCCAGAATTCAAAATAAGTACAGGTATTATCAGCATCAATAAGGCGGTGCATCCTCGTAATTTTTTGATTGGTAGCAACTGCCGTTAAATGCTGTTTAGGAGTCAGTATGGATTCTGATTTCTGAATTATTCGGTCATTAGTTACAAGCTGTGTTATTGCCAAAAAGCAGTGATTGGAATACTACAATCAATATCACAGATATGAAGGTAAAAATTGGCTGCTGAATGACATTACTAACTTCTTCACCACGTCCATACGCCGCAACCCCTTGATAAATAGAGAAGCAGAAATAACCGAATAAAACTATTGTCAAGGCGGTAAATAAAATCATTGGCAGACTAGTTAAGACTGCATTAGTAATCGCTCCACCTGCTGAGGCACTAGTAATTATACATTCCATTGCTTTTTGTGCATTAGAAAATATGGAATCTGCTCTAGCTGCCCTCGATTGTAAACCAATTAAAAGCGTTGTAGTGACTGAAACAAGCTGCCAACGTACCTGAAAAAATATCTCCAATAAGCTTTTTGAACCTTTATTTTTTGTTGCTCTACTATCAGCACGTTCATCTGCTGATATAGATGCTTTGAGCCGAGCCAAAGTCAAAGGTAAGTGTTTTCTCTGCATAACAAAGACTAGGAAACTGCTTAACTGTCCTAGAGCATCCACTTTTGGAAGAAAAATAATTATTTCGTACCATAAACCCACTATATGGGTTGTCTAAAAAAGTCTATCTGCCAAAACTGAATGCTCACAACTGTCCTTTGCCAAAAAGACACACTTTAATTACTAGGAATAAATCTGATTTCCTGTCAAAATCAATTATTTTGCAAAGGAACAATAAAAAAACTCTAGTACAACTAACTAGAACCAAACCAGTTTTGTAAATTTAATTCAAATTTCTATATACTTTTTTACTATTAAACGGGGTAAATATAGCGAAGCTGTCACCAGGGGCAAGATAGGCTGAAAGTATTGTGGAGTCTGGGTTTGAGAAAAAGAGTTGATTATTGGATTTTAGCGGTTTTGACAGGCGTTTTATAAGCACAGCCACAAATTGGACAAAATCGGTGTCTCAAAGACAACACCAACTCACCGCAATTCGCACAGTTAGCTCGAATCGGTGTACCGCAGAGATAACAAAACTTGGCTTTGATATGACTCCACATAGGGTCAACCGCCGCGCCAGGATTCCAACATTGGGGACAAAACTTAACCCCTCTAACCTGAGATACTTCCTCACCCTTGATCACAGCATCAAAATATTCTTGAGGTACGCCAAGTGCGATCGCTAACCCTTGAAGTGTCCTACGATTAATTTTAAGCGTAAGTCCTCGCTCGATTTTCCCGACAGAGCGTCCATGTATACCAGCAGCATCCGCCAACTCAGACTGAGTTAAATTGAGTTTCTTCCTGACCCGTGACACGTAACTAGCAAGGGATTCATCGCTATTGGGAGTTTTAAAAGTATCCATAAAAAGCTCAGGGCTAACTCATAAAAAGATATATAATTTATCAATAAAAAACCAAGCGAGAGAATACAGAAACAACCGTGAAATCGGCTGTAACTTTAGCCACTGTCACGACCGAATTTCTAGAGCGTCCTGGTCTAGCACCAAGTACTAGAGAAACCTATGAACTGACCCTCGGACTTTTACTGCAAAAGTATGGAAGTTGGTCAATAGAAATTATCAGTAAGCAAACATTAGTTGAGTATCTAAATAATCTCAGTCATTTAAAATACACAACACACCACAAGCATCAAGCAATATTACAAAGTTTGCTTAACTTTGCAGTAGAACAAGGGTATATAAAATCCAACCCTATCCGGGGACTAAAACAACGTCTACCTGAAAGAGAGAAAGGCGAACATAAAAGCGACGAGACAATAAGATATCTAACACAATCACAACTAAATATACTATATTCTGCCGTAAAAGATGACTTACGTCTAAGTACGATAGTTCATTTACTGCATCGCACAGGATGCAGAATAGGAGAGCTTTTAGCCCTAAACATAGATTCTGTAGATATCAAGAACCAGAAATTTCAAGTATTAGGTAAAGGCAACAAACAACGCTGGTGTTTTTACAGTGATGACGCAGCCTCAATGCTTGCTAAATACTTGAAATACTCACGGCATCAAAATACGAATGCCTTGTTTACAGCACAACATCCAGTTACCCGAAAAGTAAGTAGAATCAGCTACCATACATTGCATGATTATTGGCGGGAGACAACCAATAAGTATCCACACCTTCAAGGAGTTCGCATTCACGATTTACGACATACATTTGCTACAGAACGAGTGGGGTTAATCAGTATTGAGGAATTATGCTCATTAATGGGACATGAAAGCATTCAAACAACTTTACGTTACGCTAAAGTCACCTCACAGAAATCAGAATCAGCTGCACGTCATGCCTTGAATATACTGATTAATTCCGACCAAAAAGCTGACCTTTAGGGCAATTATATAGAATCACTCAGTTCCAGTATGTTTTTCATCGAGAAACAGCATTTTATCTCAGTTAAAGATTGTTACCCCAAAGAAGATAGAATACTGTTTGGTTGAAGAGTGAGACTTAATGAAAAAAACCTGGCAGCCAGAAGAATTAGTAGAGTATTGGACGCTACTCCCTCTTGAATTAGCACTACTGAATCAGAAAAACGACGAAAATCGGTTAGGTTTTGCTATATTGCTCAAGTTTTTTGAGATTTATGCCAGATTTCCTGAGAATAATCAAGAAATCTCCCAAAATGTTGTTGATTATGTTGCCAAACTTTTAGATATTTCCCCCCAAAAGTACTCTTACTACGATTGGCAAGGACGCTCCATAAAATATCATCGCGCTCAAATTAGAGAATTCTTTGGATTTCAAGAAACCAAAGTTAGTGATGCTTTTGAGTTAACTAATTGGTTAGCAGAACAAGCACTAATTTATGAGTTAAAATTTGAACAGCTAAAACTTGCAGCAGTAGCGAGACTACGGAATTTAAAACTTGAACCACCGACAGATTCCAGATTAGAACGTATCATTCGCTCTGCTATCAGAAATTTTGAATCTAAATTTTTTCGGGACATAACTTCCCAACTATCTAACCAATCTAAAAAGTGGATAAATGATTTTTTGAAAGAGAAAGCTTCCGATCAGGAATTAGATGATACCACACAAACAAATCATGATAAACAACTGAATAATCCAGGAGATATCCAATTATCTCAACAGTTAGATGACACGAATAACTCAGAAATAAACACTGAAGTGACTAGATTAACATGGGCTGAATTAAAAAAAGACCCAGGGAGAATTGGTGTAGAGAAGTTTTCAAAAGGAAGTTGCTAAATTAGAGATTTTTGAGCAATTAGAATTACCAACAGACTTATTTAAAAACATCTCTACCAAAGTTCTCCAAGTCTATAAAAGTCGGGTAATTGTTGAACATCCTCGTGACTTACGCCGTCACCCAGAACATATTCGCTACACACTATTTACAGCTTTTTGTTGGCTCAGAAGTCAAGAAGTTATAGATAATTTAGTAGAGTTACTCATTCAGATTGTCCATCGCATAGGTGTGAATGCAGAAAAACGTGTAGATAAAGAGCTTATTCAGGATTTTAAACGGGTTCATGGGAAGAATAATCTACTATACCAAATGGCAGAAGCTTCCTTGAAAACACCTGATGGCACAGTCAAGGATGTGATTTTTCCTGTAGTAAGTGAAGTGACTCTCAAGAATTTAGTGAAAGAGTATAAATCTACAGGGAATGCTTACCGTGAGAAAGTTTATACGGTGATGCGCTCTTCTTATGGTGGATATTATCGGCGAATTTTACCGTTAATTTTAAACAAGCTCGAATTTCGTTCAAATAATGAAGTTCATCGTCCAGTTATTCAAGCGATATCTTTACTAAAAAAGTATGCTGATAGTAAACAGCGTTATTATGATGCTGGAGAAGATATACCCATTGAGGGGGTATTACGTAGTGGTTGGCAAGAAATTATATTAGAGACGGGAGCAGACGATGAAATCAAAGTTAATCGCATTAATTATGAGTTGAGCGTGCTGCAAGCATTGAGAGAAAAGCTGAGATGCAAGGAAATATGGGTTGTAGGAGCTAATCGTTACAGAAACCCTGAAGAAGATTTACCTGCTGATTTTGAGGCGCAAAGATTAGAATATTTCCAAGCTTTGAAACAACCATCCGATGTAGAAGTCTTTATTGCTAATTTACAGCAATCTTTGGAGCAATCATTAACTTTACTGGATAAAGGAATACCTAAAAATAGTTTAGTCACACTTAAAACGACAGGCAAAAGTCGAATTTGTGTTTCTCCTCTGAATCCTCAAAATGAACCGACTAATTTGACTAGGTTGAAAACTGAAATTACTAGGCGTTGGCGCATGACTAGCCTCTTAGATATTCTGAAAGAGACTGATTTGCGAGTTAAGTTTAGCCAACACTTTCAGAGTGTATCAACACGAGAGGTTTTAGGCGAATATACTTTACAAAAACGCTTGCTACTTTGTTTATATGGTTTAGGAACGAATACTGGATTAAAGCGTTTAAGTGATGAGATTAAAGGCGACAATTATCAAGATTTACTCCATGTTAAGCGTCATTTTATTCAGAAAGAACAATTACGTAATGCTATTGCCTGTATTGCAAATGCAATTTTTACTGCCAGAATTTCTACTATTTGGGGAGAGGGTACAACCGCCTGTGCTTCTGACTCGAAAAAGTTTGGTGCTTGGGATCAAAACTTAATGACTGAGTGGCACATCCGTTATGGTGGAAGAGGTGTGATGATTTATTGGCACGTTGAGAAGAATTCTGTTTGTATTTATTCACAGTTAAAAACTTGTTCTTCTTCTGAAGTGGCAGCCATGATTGAAGGATTATTACGCCACTGTACTGAGATGAAAGTGGAGACAAATTATGTGGATAGTCACGGTCAAAATGAAGTGGCTTTTGCTTTCTGTCATTTACTGGGTTTTCAGTTAATGCCGCGTCTTAAACGTATCAATGTTCAGAAATTATACCGTCCTTCAACTGGAAATAATGATGCTTATCCAAACTTGCAACCTATTTTAACTCGCGCTATTAATTGGGATTTAATTCGCCAACAATACGACCAAATGGTGAAGTATGCTACTGCTTTGCGTTTGGGTATGGCAGAAACTGAAGCCATCTTAAAGCGTTTTACTAGGGGTAATTTATTACACCCTACTTATCAAGCCTTGGCGGAATTGGGCAAGGCTGTAAAAACTATATTTTTATGTAAATACCTGCATTCGGTTGAACTGCGACAAGAGATAAATGCTGGACTCAACGTGGTGGAGAACTGGAATAGTGCTAACAGTTTTATTTTTTACGGCAAGGGTGGGGAGATTGCTACTAATCGTTTGTCTGACCAAGAATTAGCTGTGTTATCTCTGCATTTACTCCAGATATCTTTGGTATATATAAATACGTTGATGATTCAGGAGGTTTTGTCCCAACCACAATGGATGAAGTTGATGAAGTTGGAGGATTTGCGGGCGCTTTCGCCTTTAATTTGGGGTCACGTTAATCCCTATGGTACTTTTCGTTTGGATCTTAATGTCAGGTTGCCAATTGAGACGGGGTAAATGTGTCTAAAAATACGCTTTGTTCGTATGTCTCTTAATCTTATAGTCTGAAAGTCATCCACCGCAGTACTTTCAGCCTATCTTGCCCCTGGTGACAGCTTCGCTATATTTACCCCTAAACCCGATTTTAGCAAGATTTTTATTACTATGAATAGTTGACAAAATATTTTACTTATGCGTAATTATTCAAAATTCCTTATTTCTTGTTATTTTTACAAACATAAATTTTCTTACAACTTTCTTTATCTATTTTTATAAAACCTCATTCAATGAGGATAAATATTGTTTTTTTGAGTGTTGAATATCTATTTATGGCATCAAAATAACTGGTTTTGATGCCATAATGCCCATTTTTGGGACATAATTATCTTTTTTGGGACTAAAATGCGATAAAAGCTGGAATTAGTCACAACAACGCACCTATGGTTGCATTGTTAGACATCTTTAACCGCTTTTATGCTCTTGTTTATTCAGAATGGGACAATTTCTTTTTGTTAATTTTTTATAAAAATGGTTCATAAATACAAAAATTTAAAGGCTTTATCTTAATGCCGATTGAGTAACATTTTCCGTAATACTACGTTTAGAGAAAAAAAACACCGCAAAAAACTTGCTTTGTATCTCCGTATATAGTACATTTGTTCTAAATATCCAGGTTCTAATTTCCCCACTTAATTGTGGGGTTTTTATTGAGTTTTTGCAGTTAAGTCAATCATTTTTAATCAAAAGCCTGCACGATCGCAAATTCTATAGCCTGTAGTCATGTCTGCTTTGTTTTAAACGCTCTGCCATCTCTAGGGCAGAGGGGTTACTTGCCAGCCATTCCTGCGCTTCCTGTTGTAAAATCAGCGACGGCGATTCTAGCATTAGCAAACGCATGGCCACCTTTTCTAGTTTGATTCGCTCCTGGGGCAGGAAGGATAAGTTTTCTATAGTGCAGTATAATTTCAGCCAATGACGTGCTTGAGCAGTTGCCTGAAGTTTCAGTCTGATTGCCTGACGGTAATCATCTGGGCTAAAAGTTTGCTGTTCAAGTGGATCATCCGCTTCTACAGGAATGGGTAGTGAATCTACACATCCTACATTTGAGTGTGTAGTAGTTGGTATAGAAACTGGTGCAAAAGGTTCGGCTTCTGAGGTATATTCACCCTGTAAAGTGTTCTTAGAGGTGCTATCAACATCACTATGATCAGTGGTTACTACGTCTGAAACACCTAACCCAGTAATTGTTTCCTCATTTGATAAGTCTTGCTTATTGTCATCAAACGATTCGCTTCGGAAAGGTTGGTATAGGTTTTGCTTATGATTGGTAAAATTTGAAATTTCTGAAGAATTAAAACTAGGATCTGAAGAATTAAAACTGGGAGAAAATTCTTGAATTTGAATTTGAATTTGAATTTGAGAAGATTCCTGAATTTGATTAAGTTCAGCTATAGGCGTTGCTGGCGGCAACGCTTTAGCTGAACTCAAGTACAACACCTTCATATATGGGGGGAGTGTGTAAATTTTTGCTGTTTGCTCCTGTATCCCTTGTTTGGTCTGAGTTTCAGACTGCGATTCTTCTAACCACGGGTCTGGTATTTGGGGATATTTTTCAGGATATAAAATCGCTGTGTTGCTGTCCAGAAGCTCATTTACAGGCTGTTTTGATGCGTTTTTTTGGTGGTCAGGATGCCATAAGGGTAGGTATATTGCTTTGTGCAGGGTTGTCTGACTTACTCCTTTGCCATACTGGGCTTTGGATGCGGCGATAATTGCTAGAGCGCGATCGCTTGTCCGTTCTGGAAATGTTAGAGCTTGTTGTAACTGTGCAACAATCGAACGAATCCGCCCTATTGTCTCTTGCTGACGTTGTTCGTTAGGGTGCAGGTTGATGATTTTATTTTCATCTACTCTGCCAAATTGTTCTTTATAACTGTTTACCCGTTGCGGTGTGCCTGGGTACGGGGTGTAAAATCCTTCACAGCACCTTGCCCATTCTTTGGCTCGTTGTTCGATTTCATGTTGATGGCGACACCAGTTTACGTAACCTGGAGATTGGCAGGCTGTGATCACTATATGATCTACTAGTGTCTGTCCGCTTAATTGGCGAAAGACTATGCCGTAACACGCTATATCTTTGAGCAGTTCGTTGGTCTGTCCGTTTCCTGTCCATCCTTCAGAGATGCGTTGTTCTAGGTCTTGCTTCCATTGCTCGGCTGCACTGCGCTGACGGTAGGGAAATTTTATAATTTTTTTGCTGTTGGCTCGGACTAGTGCTTGGGCTAATGCTTCGTAGTCTTGCCCTTTTGCTGACCAGTCGGCGGCATTGAGGAAGTCTTCGATGTCGTCTGACCACGGTTCTAGGCAATCATCAAGTACATAAGAGCCTGTCTGTAAGGGTAAGCGATGGGCGTTAAAGTTACTGGGGCTGCCTTTGCTGTACACTTTGCAGTTGGGGAATATTTCTAGTTCTCCTCCTTTGATTTTGAAGCCTGCTGCTTCTAGGGTCTGCTGGATGGCACAGGCTAGAGTGTAGGAATGTTGTTTTTCTTCTAGGAAATAATATATATGCAGTCCGCCACTATCGCTTGATTGTATGGGTATTGGTCTGCATAAGCCGATTTCTTCTAGGCTGGCTAGTAGCTGCCGGTATTTTATTTGGCTGTTTGATGGATGTAGCTGGCTGCCTCTGTCTATGTCTATTAGTAGGTAGTTGGTTTGTTTGGTAAACCGCAGTCCTATTAAGACATCGGGGTTTAAGTATTGTTGCCACAGGTTACGCGGCTGTAAGGGATAGCGGGTTTCTGTTTGCCACTGTGGGCGTTCACCACTTTTTGGGGTGGGGGCATAGATGAATCCCCAACCGTGATGGAAGTATTCTAGAAACCTTTGCCCTAGTGGATCTAATGGCTCTAGGGTAGGTTGTGCTGCTGTGTTTACTTTGGCTTTTGCCATTTTTCTCTCCCCGATGATGATGATTGGTTCATCGGAGCTACCCACACTTTTTAGGTTCGGGGTGTATCTTTTGTGGTCTGGGGTCTTGGCGTAGGGTGTAATCGATAATCTTTTCCTACACCCAACATCCAATACCCTAAGCCCTTCTTGGTTCTTAAACCCTACCCCCTACCCTCTCATTTGAAGGTTCATTAGCGGTGTTTATATCAAATGTCACCAACGGCTACAAACAAAAATTTTCCAATTTGCTCAAAAATTAATTTTCTTGTCAAAATGGCTGTAATCCTTAGCCTGAAGCTCTCATAGTCAATTTTATAAGGTTGATGTCACTTGATTTAAGTTGCACTAATTTTGCCTTTATGACCCAGACATTGCTACATTGAAATTGTTTATAAAAAATATTGACGGTTAGTCGTTAACCGCTAAACGTATGTCTGGCGTGTGGGCAGCTAGCCGATTTCTTTTTTTACCTACTTGACGCAAATTGACCAGCGACTGGTATAATACCTGGCGCTAGCTTGTGGGTAGTAAAGAAAGCAGAAATCAGCCCTTTGCATTATTTTTTTTAAAAAGAAAAGTGCAGTTTTTGATTGAAAAAATCCATTATTCACGACGTTATCCTCTTCTACGAGGCATCTAGCCGTCAAATCATCCCTCAATTATTTCTGGCTCAATAGCTTTTGCCAATACTCCGCTTAAATTCAGAGTTGGGATAAATTGTAGCGGCAGATGCTTTTTTTACTATTTGTCCAAAAAAAAGCATAAAGTATCCCGCCTGTGTGCTAATATTGGCAACAGACAGATACACGTAGGTTACGAGTGGTGAGTCCTCGTCAGTTTGGAACAATTTGGTGTTTGTGACCGGCAAGTCTTTATCGCACCGAAACAGTTCTACAACGACTCACATTTATTCTGACTATCTGAATATGCTGTTTTGGTCGTTACTACCTCCCTTGTAAAGACTAATTGCAGTTTTACGTGCAGACTTACTCTCGCTAGAGTAGCATGAAAAGCGGCTCGACCGTATAAAAACAGATTTGTCTGTCTGGTCTTGTAGGCTTAAAACATTCAAGCGAACATTTAAACAATTACATACAAACAGCGATCGCTCTTTAGCTGGAGTGGTCGCTTTTTTCAATCGCCCTCCAGAAATGTTAAGTAATTTTAATGATATTTCATTCATCTGTAACCAACCCATTTCTTGTATTTACGTCTTTTGAAGGCATTGAGTTAATTTCGTTTTTATTGACGTGCTGACCAGTCCCTTGGGTCTGTCACTGGCTCAAAATCATAATCTGGCTTGTTTGGTTGATTTTCCTCCGTCACGTTTGGCGACTATTAGTTTTGTTGCATATATCCCAATTCGGTTAATCGCTCTTTTAAAAGTTTATTTACGGCCGCGTTAGAACTAATCATTTGGTCTTCTGCGTATTTGTCCAGAGCCTCAACGATTTCATCTAAATATCGAGTTGTCCTATTTGTTGTCGGTTTTTTCTGGCGGGCCATGAAAGTAATCATAATTTTTCTATCTATACATTAGATTGATTACATCTACTCTAACTAAAGTGATACCACATTAGTATCAGCAAGTCTAATAGTTTTTGAACAAGATATTTAAAATAATGATACCATAATGCAACCACAGTGATACCATTTTAGTTACACTTTAGTTATTATATTTATATGCGTAAAGCGAATACGTTAAGCCTGAATCATGACAACTAGGATGTAACAAGCACCTTTGAGGTAACGCGTCTCTGCAATTTTGAGTAAGAGTTTGGCAGATCCAGACTTAGGGAAATAGTAGAGAAAAGTACGACCAAAATAGCTATCTGCAAAGGTTAGCAACAGCCAAAAACGGCTGCTACTAGCTTTATCAGGAGATTGCAAGTGATCAATATTTACTGTGCAGATATCGGAAACTACAGCAGTATCACCGCCCTCAAAGGTGAAAAACCTCGCGTGATGCGCTCAGTCTTCCAAGACGTGACTTACACCAGTGCCAGAGATTTGGACACTGATAATTCACCCTCTATCAAACTTGATGATAAGGTTTTAGTCCTTGGAGACCGCGCTACTAAGCAGAAAAATTCACAAACCGCAGCAGAAAGGGGTAAAGACCTGCCAGAATTCTTTAAACCGTTCACCTTGGCTGGATTGCGGCAGGATTTTGATGGTGTTGTCCGGTTTCTCGTCCCAGAACATTCTCAATGGCACGAAGACACAATCAGACGGACTCTAGTTGCAGAGCATCAAATTAACGTCAACGGCACAAACTACAGACACCGAATCAAAAACGTTGAATTTTTCCTTGAGACAGATGTTGCTGTAATTAATGCTTACAGAAACGGCAAGCTTGACATGGATGGTGACACACTCGCTATTGATATCGGTGGCGGTACAACTAATTATGTTGTCATCACCCCATCCTCGGAAGTTCTCACCCGTCGTTCAATTCCCAAAGTGGGCGGTGTCTCTCTGGCTAACGACATCATCAATAGTGATTTGATGCAGAGTTACGCCAAGCGCGATAACGTTGCTTTTAAAGTGGCAAAGATGATGGACGCGATCGCTGACGGTTCTTTCACTTACGGACGTAAATATGACTTTAGCTCAGTCTTTCCAGGGTTGTTAGAAAACTGGTTTAACAATCTGATGGACAGCATCTCTACAGCTGCTAATGACTATCTTGCAGACGTTACCAACGTGATGCTGATTGGTGGATGTGCTAATTTAGTCCGTCAAAAGCTGAGTGCCAAGCAAGGCTTTTACATTCCTGCTAATCCACAATTATCAAATATTCAAGCACTGTTGGCTATGTGAAATGCAAGTACGTTTAGCGGCTCAAGTCGCCAGCAAAGTTGAAGGAGTCCGTCTTTCACTTAACTATTCCAAACTGAGTGACACTGTAAATCTGCTATTGGATGCAATCAAACATCAATGGCATCTGAATCTGTCATCCTTGCCCCAAACTGGGACAATTAACCCCAAAGTCAGGCTAGATGAACGTCATCAAGCCTGGGTGTCTCAATATGCAACCGAGAGGGGAATTAGCGTCACATCTGCCACAAATCTCTTGATTAGTGAATATCTAGCAGGCAATACGATGAATGTTTTGCCTCAGATTCAAAAAATTGAAACAGAAAATCTTGCATTAACTCCACAAATATCTCCACAAGAACAAACGACCGAAAAACTGAAAGGTCAGCTATTAGTTAGGAGTCTTAAGTTATGAATCAGACCCGTGTAGTCTTGGACGAGAAGCACATACCTAAAGCCAAGGAAATCATTGAGCAAACAGGAATTAATACATATTCACAATTATTTACCATCCTGTTGGTGAACTAGGCGTCACCGTGCCAAAACGGGAAAATTGTACGCTAAGGCTGAAACTTGTATTAGATAAGCATTTCAGCGATACTTATTTTCTTTAACCCGCAAAGGACGCAACTGGCCAAAACTGGTCGCCTGCTTCAAATTCCACACATAATCGCCAGTGAGATTGATATGCTCCCAACCCAACGGTGACAAATGTTGCAAATGTTCTTCAGGAATATCCATCCCCTGTTCCTGCAAATAATCTACAGCTTTTTCTAAGTACACCGTATTCCACAGAACAATAGCAGCAATCACCAAATTCAAGCCACTAGCCCGATAAAACTGGTCTTCATAAGAGCGATCGCGCAATTCCCCCAGCCGATTAAAAAACACTGCTCTTTTCAAGGTATGTTTCGCCTCACCTTTATTAAGTCCCGCCGTCGCTCGTCGCCGCAGTTCTGGACTCTGCAACCATTCCAGGGTAAATAAAGTCCGCTCAATCCTCCCCAACTCCCGCAAAGCCAAAGCTAAACGATTCTGCCGAGGATAAGAAGCTAATTTCCTCAACATCAAAGAAGCAGTCACCGTCCCCGTGCGAATTGAACTAGCAAGGCGAAGAATCTCATCCCAAGACTCTTGAATCAATTTCACATTAATCTTGTCACCTACCAGAGGTGCTAAAACCGAATCAGGGGAACTAGGTTCAAAAGTATATAATTTCTTATCAGGTAAATCTCGCATTCGGGGTGCAAATCTAAACCCTAATAAATGGCACATTGCAAACACATGCTCGGTATAACCGCTTGTATCTGTATAATGCTCCTGAATCTGTAAATCACTCTCGTGATACAACAAACCATCTAAAACGTGAGTTGCATCCCTAATCGTGGCGTTAATTACCTTAACGTGAAATGGAGCATACTGGTCGGAAATATGCGTGTAAAAAATCACGCTTCTATCCTTACCGTACTTGGCATTGATCTCTTCATTAAAACTGCGATGTCCACCTGCTTTAAACCGTTGGCCATCAGAAGAAGATGTTGTCCCATCACCCCAATAAGCAGCAAATGGGATCTGTGCATGAAAATTCACTACCTCAGCTAAAGCCTTGGAATAAGTTTCATCTCGAATATACCAATCCGCCACCCAAGCTAAACGCTCAAAAGACATTCCTTGAGTTGCGTCAGCCATCCGCGTTAAACCTAAATTAATACCATCAGCAAGCAAGGCACTTAACAAAACAACTTTATCTGAAACTTGTTCTCCGGAATGTAAATGCGTAAAATGTTTAGTAAATTGTGTCCAAGAATCAACTTCTACCAACAAATCAGTCAACTTAATTCTTGGCAACAAACTATGAACTTTTCTGCTAAATTCATCAACCTCCTTGGGGACAGCATTGGTGAGAGGAGTGATAATTAACAACTCGTTTTCTATCCTGACATCTACCAACTTATTCTCTACAATCATTGAAGAAACAAGCGCTAATTGTTCAGACAATTCGATTGAGCGTTGTTCAATATAGGTAGTAAAATCCGTTGTTACTGCCACAGGTATAGTGTTAGAAGAACGCATTGACTGCCATGAGCTATCTGGTAATAAATAATCCTCAAAATCTTGGAACTGCTTCGAGCCTGCTACCCAAATATCCCCAGAACGCAAACCACTACGTAACTCAGCTAAAGCACACATCTCATAGTAGTGACGGTCAATAGTATCGCCCTTAATTACGTGTTTTGACCAACGAGGCTTAACGAAACTAGTGTCCGCAGATTCCGGCACTTTTCGACCACCTGATATATTTAATTCTTTAATAATCTCTAAAGCCTTTATTACTGGTAAACTGGCAGAAGTAGCTTTAAATTCAAAGGCTGACAACAATTTAGGCGTATACCGTCGTAATTGTGAATAACGGTTATCAAGCAGTTCAAGATAATCAAAATCTACGGGTCTGGCTAGCTTTTCCGCTTCGGCAACACTACTAATAAATTTCTCCCAATCCAACACAGATTCAATCGCTTGATAGGCATCATTGGACTCATCTCTAGCTGCAATTAATGCCTTGCCCACTTGAGCATACAATCGGACTTTTTCATTAATCGCTTTGCCATCGCGTTGAAACTTATCGCCGTGCTGATGCTCACTTTTATTAAATAATTTACCCATCATTTTATCATGCATTCCAATCGCATAATCGACCAATGAAGCACTCCATTCAATCAGAAAAGCAACTAAAATAGCATAACGTCTCGATTCATCCAACCTAGATAGGTGAGCAGGTGTAGACTTTGCACCAGTTCTAGTAAATTGCAGCAGACGATTTTGGTGTACTCGTTTCAAGCATCCAGAGTCGAGGTTGAGATGGCGAATAAACTCCAGTCGTTCCACCACTTTTAAAAAGTTTCTTGGATTAGCCTGACCTGGTGGTTGACGTAGCCAAATTAAATCAGTCAGTTTTTTATCAGGCTCTACAACTAATAACTTATCTAGCGCCGTCTTTTGTAATGTTGTCAAACTTTTAGTCAACTCAAGACATACTAATTTTTGAGCGCGATGCCTGACCTCCCAGGCTAAACGTTCTACTGTAGAAATAGCTGGAATAATAATTTGGCGCAAGCGCATCTCATCAATCAACACTCCCACAAGCGCCATCCCTTTATCTGACGATATTGCAAAAGGTAATAACCATTTTGAGAATTGCTTGTATGTAGATGTATTAAAAGTATGAAATCCGAAATTGTTTTGAATTTCTGCCAGATGTTCGCGTCGAGTTGTATCCCTTTGGGAATATTCGGTGATGATTGTTGGGTCAAGTTTTAATTGAGATGCAATATAAAACAGTACAGATTCCGGTACTATTTCTCCTAAACTCCAAACACGACCGGGGAAGCGTAGGTAAGATAACTGTACGGCGAAACCAAGACGATTGTGCGGTCTACGACGCTCTTTGATAACTTTGAGTTCGTCATTACTAAAAGTATAGTAGCGAGCTATATCTCTTGTCGTGATAGAATTGGGAATTTCAGTAAATTGAAGTCGTTGTGTCGGAGATAAAAGTTCGCGCGTTGCCAATTAGATACCTGGATATTCAGTTTTTAAGAAGTAGTTTGATTTTGTTTATAATTCGCACCACAGTAAGGGCAGAATTTAAATTTCAATGACATAATTGGTTCATTGCAACTAACACAGCGATTTCGTAAAGCTGTGCCACAAGCAAAGCAATACTTCGACCGTAAATCTGTCCACATTTGGTCAGGGGTAGTTCCTGGAGTCCAACATTTAGGACAAAATTTTAACGTAGTTATTGTTTCTGGAGAGACTTTCTTCGCTGCCGCATCTAGGTACTCCGGTGGTATTCCCAACGCAGCAGCTAGACCGCCTTTAGCCTTTTGATTGAGTCTATTAGTTTGTCCACCCTCAATTTTGCGGATGGTCTGGATATGTATTCCCGCTTTGAAACTCAACTCTTTTTGGGTTAAAGAAAGCTGACCTCGCAATCTCTGGACGTAATTAGCAAGCCCTTCTTCTCCCAATGGTCGCGTTGAATGTTCTGTTACAATCATCAAAATATATCTGAAAATATATTTGTTAATGATAAGTTAATATCTAAACCTTTATTCAAATAAATTGTAAAAAGCTTTTCTAAAGTAATGATGACTTTAGCAGCTTTAGCCACCAAGTTTTTAGAACGTCCAGGACTAGCCAAAAGTACTCTGCGTTCATATCAGTCTACGATTATCCCCTTGCTCAAGGAGTACGGTCGATGGTCAATAGAAATCATCGACAGACAAGTTTTGATGGAATATCTCAATCATTTAACTGATGTTTCCTATACGACCCACCACCGTCATCAAGCTGTAATCACGGCTTTGTTCAGTTTTGCTGTTGATATGGAATATCTCAAATCCAATCCGGTTGCGGGTCTCAGAAGACGTAAACCCAGTCGAGAACAAGGAGAACACGCTACTGATGAGGCTGTGCGTTACCTTACTCCATACCAATTAAGTATCCTGTATCGTGTCATCAAAAAAGATGTTCGTTTGTCTGCATTGGTGCGTTTGTTGCATACTAGTGGCGCTAGGATTGCTGAGGTACTAGCTCTAAATTTAGATGAGATAGACCTCAAAGCCCGAAAATTTCAGGTTGTTGGGAAAGGCAACAAGCAACGGTGGTGTTTTTACAGTGAAGTAGCACTCAATAGTCTAAATCACTACATTGAATATTATAGACATCCTAAGCATCCAGCCCTGTTTACTGCTCAACAGCCAAAGACTTTGGAAGTATCCCGGCTTTCTTACCGCATGGCGCATAAATCCTGGATTAAGCTCATCAGAGATAGTCCTGAACTCCAAGAAATTCGTATTCATGACCTACGGCACACTTTTGCTACAGAGCGAGTGGGATTAATGGGAATTGAAGAACTCAGGGCGCTCATGGGACATGAAAGCATTCAGACAACATTACGGTATCAAAAAGTAACGTCGCAACGTGCAGAAATTGTGGCACAATTGGCGTTGAAAAACCTACCAAATTTTTCTGAATAATTTCAGTATTTAACTGACCAAGTGTGATAATAAAACAATACTTTTGCCAAAACATACTATGCTTGGTGCAGGGAATACATACTACTCTGCACCAACAAAATAAGGGTAATCAACCACTCAGGTAAAACATCAGCCATCGCGCTGAAAAACAATACAACAAGATTATCCATCAAGTGACAAAAAGGGAATTATGTATTTAAACGAGAAAACAGGTCAACCCTGCACAATAATTGAACACACCACAGCAAACGCACCTTATTGCTTAGTTAAGTATGCCGATGGTGTGCGTAAAACTGAGCATTTCGCGGATTTGAAGAGAATTAGGGAAGTTGCAAAATAGGAATTAATTATGAGCAACCCTGACAATCATCCTGTTTTTGAAATTACCGTTACCGAAGAAGATGGAACTTTTTACGAGTCGTTTATTGCGTATGTTGATGGAGATTTATTTCGATGCTTGAAAATTTTAGATTATCCCGAAGACTGGGAAATTGATACAGAAGAACTATCAAAAGATACGCCGGAAGTGAAGTGGTATTTATGCGAATCTCAAATGATTGAAATCGATTGATAAACACTATAGCCTGCTATGCTAGCCAAGACTATGGATATGAACTGGAGAATTTCAATAGGCACACAGCCAAAATATAATACAAGCCAAATGCTATCGAATCATTTTGATAGTTTATTAGCAGATGCCAGATTTAATTTTACCATGCCTAAATACTATTTTAGGGAAAAGTGTATTGGAATTGTACGGTATTGTGAATGTATTGAATGTACCGCTTTTGATTGCTACGAATGCCAAAAGAGAATACCAAAAGGTCAAGAAAATATTATTTACTGGTCGGATGATAACCCACACTACTATTGCCAAGATTGCTTGCCAAAACAATTAGAAGCGATTCAACAAACAGTAGATTACGGGTTAAATGAAACACACGATAGTTTTTAAAATATATGGGGAAAAGAAAATTAAAGCCGGGCGATCGCGTAATCTTTGAATCGCACGATGAACATTGCTTGCCATTTCAGCAAGTTGGCATCGTAAAACGCTATATTTATCCACACTTTCACCCAGATGGATATATTGAAATTGTGGATGAAGCCGGCGATACAATTCTTTACGGCGAAGCAGTCAAAGGGACTCAGAAGGCGAAATGACGAAATGGATATTTTTAAATTTTGTATAATCATCTCATTAAAGCATGGATTTATACAATGAAAATTACTGAAATTTACGTGAGGAATAATTGTTTAGTATTTTGCACCGATGATGGATGTAAATCAATTTATCATTTATCAAATATTGTTGTAGATACAAGCTTATCAATAGATTCGCTCTCTCCCGAAAACCTACCAGAATCAAGAGTAGAAACAATTATTGAAGCTGAAGGCGAGCAAATAGCAATGATTGAAATCAAAGGCCTAATTGGTAGATTAGAAAATGCAGAAAATTGCCTTGAGGCTAATTCTAATGAAGCTTATCACAGCTGCTCTTATTGCTTTTCCGGGCAAATAAACAATATTTTAAATCAACTTTTTAGTTAACCTAGTGAGTTGAAAAGGGAAGGGGAAAGAAACCTTTAACCTTTTCCCAAAACTCAATTCCGAGTTAAAAATGCAAAACCCGAACAGTATTGCGATCCAACGGATGACCTAGATAATGAATGGGGATCTAGAAAGAGAATGACTAGCAAAAAATTTTATGACCCTTTGGAGCATTCACCACAAGAAAATCAACAATACTTGATTACTTTGATAGAAGAAATGCGATCGCTTTTGATTGAAATGCAGCACGGAGAAGAAGATTTTCTACAAGTTTCAAAAGATACTAGAGCAATGCTGTTGGCTGCTGTGTCTGAAGCAGGAAGGTTATTAAAGCCGGCTCAAGAGTACAGCGTAGAAGCTCAAGCTGTAGTTGATTATGGCTTTCAACCAGAGCATCTACTGTAAGGCGTTAAGTCTAAATCTCATAGCAAGGGAATAAAAATAAAAAATGAATATCAAGAGTGAAAATTATGCTGATTTTCAAACTTGGTCAAAGCAAGTTGCATCTTGGCAATGTATTCCTCCGATAGTTTCTATTGACATTGAGCGAGAACGTAGTTGCGTGTGGTTTAATGTAGGTGGCGAAAATCGTCCTCTTGTTAGGTACGCAATTTTTTCCAATATGGGTGGTTGGCAAAGTGGTCATGAGGCTAATGCTGCTGCTAATCCATCGGCTTCTTCATTAGGAGAAGCCAAATATTTATACAACCAACTTATTACTGGCAAGATGAATAATGAAGTCAAGTCAATTTTGACTATTGTTGCAATTGCTAAGTCTAAAAATACTAATATTAGTATTTCTGAGAATCTTATAGCCTGAAAGTCATTCATAGCAATACTTTCAGGCTATCTTTCCTCTCTGAAAGCTTCGCTGTCTCTACGCCAAAGTACACCTATAGGAGGCTCAATCTTACTTACGGGTGTTATTGAAAAATGGGTGGCTAAGATGCTTATGGGGGAAGGCTTTTAGCCTTAGCGTACAATTTTCCCGTTTTGGCACGGTGATGCCAACTACGGTGACATTCTTGTTCGTTCTTTAAAAGGTGGGAGTGAAAACTAATGCAAAATCTCACTCGCATCCATGATTCAACATTACTGACTCAATCGGGCGTTTATCAAATAGATAGAACTTTGTACCGATATCTAGAAAAAACAGGCACAGTTAAAGCACCACAGTATATCTTCCGTCCTCTTTCTGGAGAGAAGAAGAAGGCAGATATCAAGCTGAATGATAAAGCTTTAACTACTCGTTGTTATGTCGTAGAAGGCTTATCTACAAGCAGTTCTGTAATCAATCAACAATCACAGCAATTGTCATTATTTTGAAGTGAATATGAGTCGGCAATCATTACCCCAATTGGTTGTACAAGCCCAACAATTGCTCACACAAATTCCTCAACATCCACAATACCAAGCTTTGCAATTTGATTGTGATGTCAATTTGGGTGATGTAAATCAGTTTTTCAATACTTTGCAATCTGAATGTCAAATTAAAGGCGATCGCACCCACTAACGCCAATCAGTAATGCGAATCGCCAGCTAATAGCATCAGGTATCAATATAAAGGATCTTACAAGATGAGCGACAACATCTTCTTTGCAGCCCTGAACGCGCTAACCCTGAACGGATGCCCCTCGGAACTGGCACAGTCAGCCGCCTCCATTGTGGCTAATGATGATCCCTCGAAACCAGATTTAGGCAGAACCACTGAAGATCAGCAGATTATTCAAGAGACGCTGCCATATTTGCAGAATCAGACTTGGGACTCAACAGGAGCTTATGACAGCTATCAAACTATTGATGATACACCGCATCCCCTAGCTCACGGGCAGTTTTTAGCTAATTTAGGTGGGTTAGTCCCTGACAATCTGATTTTTGCACTGGCAGAAGGTGAGGATTACCCGTTTCAGGTAATGCAGGAATTGGGCATTAGCGAGGATGTGATTGAACGTGCTGAATCCATCCAATCCAGACTGGGTGAGATGAATTATTGGGGTGAATAGCTATGAAGGTTTTGATGAAATTGCTGATGCGAATCTTGCCAGATGAGGTGGTAGAAGAAATCAATGCTGTCAGTCTGGATGAGTTGGATAAACGAGGTTTAATTATTTGGGCAGAGGAGCAAACATGAGCAGAACAGTAAAACTCAAGCTGGATGCACCCGTCACATACGCTGCTTTACAGTCCTTAACGAACATCAGCCAAGAAACCATATTCCAAGCACTCGACGGCAACAAGACCGCCGCCGCAGAGGTGGCAGATTTCAGAATTAAGCAAACCCAACGCGCCCAAAATGCCAAGGCGGTATTCGGTAACTTAAACCAAGGGTTGCAGGCAACTGAAGCTGTTATGGCAGAAGAAACCCAGTTTCTCACCGCCGCAGGTACAAGCATCAACAAAATGGCTGATGGTTGGTCAAAGGTCAGAGTCAGCGATGCGCGTTTGGGCTATGGTCTACAGGAAAAAGTTATTGCATCTGACAACCAACTAGCCCAAGAACAGTTTCGGCATGGACGGACACTTAACCTGCTTGGTGAATCGCACCGTGCAACGCTCAGAGTGATTGAGATTGATGCTACCAAAGCACAATCTCAGGTTTGGCAGCAGGTAAAGGACAAACAGCAAGGACTTTCACCCGCAGACCGAGCCAAAGAAACACTAAAAGACATCCACAGACACGGTTCTAACGCCATGCGAGGGGTGAAAGGTTTCTTTAGACGGTTGATTGACTAACAAGTAAATTCCCAGGGGTGAACCCTGGGAATAACTCTTTACAAGGTTTGGCCAATGCTAACCAAAAATCAGAAAACGCCTATTTATTTTGATGCTGAGATTGTTGACGATTCGCCTACCTCCGTAACTGGGGATGAATACGACAGTGAACAGGTACAACAGGCGATCGCAGAAATTGACAGTTCTATCACTATATTTCGTGGTATTGCCCAAGGTGCTGTTTTAGCAGGTTTTCAACTCACGTCAACGCAATCTCTGTATCTGGCTGGCAGTGTGGGACTGTTCCCCGCCGTTATTGCTGGCTTACCAGTGGGTGCTTCTTTCGCTGCTACCCTCTGCTACTTACGCTTTGAAAATGGTTTGATTCCCAAAATTACCAATCGTCAAAAGTTGGCTATTGGTGTGACTCGCACCGCGATGCTGGCTGCTAGTTCTTGGAAGCTAACCGGGGATGCCCAACAGATGGACTTTATAGCCCGTGGCAGTTTTCAAGTATTTACTCAGCAGGTGAGAGAGTTTGAAGGTATTCCGCAACCTAGTCAAAATCATTTTGGCTTCTTGCTGGGTTTTTCCGTATGTGCAGCCCTAGCACTGTTTTTATTTTTACGTAAGAAGTGATAATGAAAGATGTTAAACCAGCAGAACTTAATCAACGCTCTTACAGCCTGCCACTGCGTTTAGATTTGGCTGTCAAACTGTCTGTGGTAGGTGCTGTAGTTTGTGCTATTGCTGCTCATATCGGTGATGGCATAGCCAAGAAAGAAATCTGTTTCTACCCAAAATCAGCCAGAATCCACGATGCACCCATTCAAGCTGGTGAAGGCAATCCAGAAAAACTATTGCTAGGTAAAAAGTATTGTCGCTATGAACAGCGATCGCAAATCCCAGAACCATATTTGAAGGCTAATCAGTACCGCACCAGCAACCCAAACTTTAACCCTTGGGCATTCCTCCAGCATGAAAGCTTGTACGTGTTCCGCGAACTGCCAGCCGACAACCCATTTAAGATTCATTTGGGTATTGCAGCGATCGCGTTCGGGGGGATGGGGTTATGGGGTGCTGGAGTTGATTTTAAATAGGGGTGACATTATCCCTGGCAAGCAAGAAAGGGAAGAGATTAAATCTAGATATCTTCAGATAAAACCCATATCCTATAAAAACTTACGTCCTATATTGATTGCTTCTCTGGGTGGTTTTGTTGTGGCACTGATGCCTAAATTATCAAAACAGTCTAATCCTGTTGCTGATGAAAAAACTTATCTGGATAGAGTTTTCGACTTGGAATTTGATTTGAGTGAGATAAGTCAACAATCAAAACACCAACAGCAATTAAGTGAAGTAGCCAACAAGGTTTTAGAATACTTCCAAAATGTGAAAAATAAAGTCCCAAAGACATTACGTGATTTAAAGAAAGCTGACAGACTTACCAGTTACTCAGAACAAGAATTAATTGCTGGTTTAAAGGAATTAATCCAATTCGAGAAGCTCAACACTGGTGAAAACAATACTTATTTCTTACCTAATTGGTAAAGTATCTGCGGTAGTGCCGTAAATTTTAGAGGCTGTATCAAGTGGTTTATTGTTTTTGTACGGCATACGCTCAAATTACGGCAATCCTCATGCTGAAGGCATCTTAGCCTACGGCATAGTTACGGAACATTGGACACTTACGGCAGATATAGCGGTTCCCGGTCTACTGAGGTACATCGGTTAAATAAATAAGGTTGTGTATCTAAACAAGTATAGAAATGAAAGCATACTCGCTCGACTTACGTCAGAAGATAGTTAATACATACTTAGAAGGTGGAATATCACAACGTCATCTAGCTAAAAGATTTGGAGTAGCTTTAAGCTTTATTGAAAAATTACTTAAACAATATCAAGAAACAGGAAATATAGCTCCTAAAATCAGGATACAACAAACTCCACCAAAGTTAAATGAACAGCAATTGAATGTTCTGAAAGAAATTGTGGAAACAAATAATGATGCTACGTTATCAGAGATTCGTAACGAGTTAGAAAAAAAGACAGGGGTTCTGATTGGTCGTTCAACAGTAGATAGAATGTTGCAAACGCTGGAAATTAGAGTAAAAAAAAACATTGCACCCCTCTGAGAAAGAAACAGAAAGAGTTCAATTATTAAGAGTAAAATTCTGGCTCCAAATTCAAGCTATATCTGCTGTAAACCTTGTATTTATTGACGAATCAGGCGTAAATATATCTTTAATCAGAAAATTTGCTCGTGCCTCAAAGGGTAAAAGAGCGTATGGGTCTCGTCCTCAAAAGCGTAGTCAGAATGTCTCTATAATTGGTGCAATTGGGATCAAAGGTGTCATTAGTAAATATAGTCTTGTCGGTGCAACCAACGGGCTGACATTTGAAGCTTTTATTTCTCAAAAATTAGTCCCACAACTTTGGGAAGGTGCTTATGTCGTGATGGACAATTGTTCCGTTCATAAAGGTAAAGAAATTGAAAAGTTAATTGAAGCAGCAGGAGCTAAATTAATTTATTTACCTCCATATTCTCCTGATTTTTCACCAATCGAAAATTGCTGGTCAAAGATTAAAAGTATACTACGTTCTTTGGGTGCTAGAAATTATCCAGATTTAGCAAAAGCGATTGAAACAGCTTTTAATAAAGTTTCTTTAAATGATATTCGCAATTGGTTTATCCATTGTTGCTACTGTACCTCACTAGACTAGTAAACGCTATATCCAGTATTAATTAGTTTTAGATAGAATCCATATTTATATACATTAATTTCTGTACATATTACTATATTTAATCGTTAGAAATGCTCAATCAATTTCATTAAATGAGGCATCAATGATGACAGGTTTTATCCAATTTCGCCAAAACAACTTTTTTGCACTTGAAAGTCTAGCTCAAAATTTAAAATTCACACTTCAAGAAGTAGCAAGACTGGAGAAAGATAACAAATATTTATTTGTACAAGCGGAAGCGACAATGGTTTACAGTCTTGTAAAAAATGCTGCTAGCTCCATCAATCATTTAGTACGTATAAATTTAGATTGTGAAAAAAAAGCTATTGCAGTAATAAAAACTGTAGCTAATTATCTACATACTGCCTATATTCGAGTCTGCAAATATACTGGTTATATTGCACATAAACTAGAACAGCTATTGCATGAAGCATTTAATCTGTTACCTTCAGGTATGACATTACAGCCTGAACTTTTTGCCCCCAATGAAATCAATACTGTTAGAGAAAACAAAACTCCCCTTCTTGGTGTTATTGCCAATTGGTTTAAAGATAATGCTCAACGCTGGGCTTTTCAACAGCAACAAAAATTAGATAAACAGTATTTCGATTATACCAACAATGGTAAACAAAAGCCTCCAGTTGCAGTGCAGCTATGTCTTGATTTAGAAAGTGTTACTCCTGCCCCGCCTGTTGATTCACCTGAAGTTATTGCTCAAAAACTCGCTGCTTATGGTTATGTGAAATTGGAAGTCGAGAGTGAAACTAGACCTGACAGTTCTTGGAGTAGAGGAGATCGCCTAAAAAGCAGTGGGTGTTCTGGGACAATCGCCGACGTTAAGGGTAATAAAGCCAAAATAGATTGGGATAACGGATATTCAGAAGTTTATACCTTTGAGCAAATACACCTTTACGGTTATCAAAAGGTGGAAGCGCCGAAAAATCACACTTTTACTATCGACAATATCAAAAATTTAACCCTACGGGCTGCGCGAAAACTTGCCAGTGAGTTGGGACTGCCTCAAAAAATGAATGGGCAGGATTTGAGAAAGGAGGTGCTGATTGCTTCTCTGCTACACTGGCGGCAGCAGCAAGCGTGACGTTGTTACTATTGTCCGAAATTCTATCCTTAGTAATAGGTTTATATGCAGACAATCTGGTGTTATAAATGCTGTGACTATAAAGCCCATCAAGAAAATGTTTGTTCTTGCTGTGGCAGAGTTAGGGAGTCTGCCACAGCAAGATGTCTACAATGAATGCTAAGATCCCATCTAAAAATTATCGCTGGATAGTAAGTGGCATTTACGAAAATAATGTAAGTTACTATCTTGATGTCAGAAATCATTGGATTTTAGATAAGGAACAAGCGCACCAGTTCACTGATAAACGCCAAGCTTTAGAAGCCTTTGAAACTGTAGAAAGACCCTTTGATGATTTTTACCCTAATGTGCTTCAGATTGAAGAAGGTGAAGCGTTTTAATCAATGGGGTTAGGACAGTAGCAAGTGTCCTTAAATAGCCGCCATTAACGGACAGTTAGCCATAGCCCAAATGAATGCTTAACTGCTAAGATGCAAAGATAACAAGCACGATGGATCTAGAGAATACCCTACACCAAGCAAAATTTGTTCTCTCTTGGATACGATTAAAAAAACACAAAGCTCATTATAATGACTTATAAATATAAGCTAAAACTATACATTGTTAAGCCGATGAAATGGCTCTTAGCAATTGCTGTGACTTTAAGCAGCACCACTCAATATCCAGTACAAGTAATAGCCCAAACAAAACAACCACCAACTACTAAGCAGCCTGTACAACCAGTTAAGACACCTGCTTCACCTCAACAACGTACCTCGCAACCAGTTTTTGTTTGGCCAAAAACACCTGCTCTAAGTCCTATATCTGGACGTAGAGTAGGAATGGGTAGTCGGGATAATTGTCCTGCGGTTGCAACTGCACTCACTGCTTTAGTACCATTGCAAGAGGCACAAAATGTTGGCAAACAGAGAGACGCATCAGTTATAGGGATTGTAGAGGGGCTAACCATCTCTGAAAGACCTACATTTTGGTTTTACGTTCCCTACACACGGGATTTAGCTGACTCAAGTGCTGAATTTATCTTACAGGACAGTGCAGAAACGAATATTTATGAAAAAGCGATCGCACTACCGTCGCAGCCTGGTGTCATTGGTATTTCTCTTCCTGATAATGTTGCATCCTTAGAAGTAGGTAAAACATATCGCTGGTATTTAAAAGTTCGCTGCAACCAGAGAACAGCCAGCGTTCCTATATATGTTGAAGGAGACATTCAAAGAATCAATTTAGATTCTCGTGTGATGCAGCAATTGCAAACAACAACCGATCCCCAAGAAAAGATTGTTATTTATGCCAAAGAAGGTATTTGGTTCGACGCTTTAACTATGCTGGCAAAACTACGCCTTGCTAATTCTAATGATGCATCTGTTAAAAAACATTGGCAAACTTTATTGCAATCTGTCAGTCTGGATAATATTGCTACAGATCCTCTAGTGAATTCATCAAATGGCCAGTAATTTACAGCAGAATTTAGGTGTTTTTATACATAATCTTAGCGATCGCTTTTTTGTAAGTATCTAAAAGTTCTTTATCTTCTGCTGTCATTAGCCTCGATCTACTTCTTGGATATGATTAATACTCTCGAATTCCGACGTTGATCTACAGTCCCTCCTATATTTGCGATTAATCCGACTCTGTTGGCGAATTGCGATCGCTTCCTCAAAGCTTTGAGATGTCCTAGCTCCTCACCCCAGAAATTGAAACACAACTATCTTAAGAAAGATAAATTAGGTTAAAACCCTCTTCCCTCCTGCTACCCGACCACGGTGATGCCTAGCTTGAAAATACTACTTCGACCAATATCGATGTAGATACCTCAATACCCTAATTCCCCCTGCTCCCTGCCCCCTGCCCATTTTCATGCTTGGCTGTGAAATTTTTTCATCGGGACTGCCTCCTGCCTCCTGCCTCATCCCAACTACAAATATTTACTCGGTTTTACTTACTTTGGTTCATTCTGTAAGCGATTTACAGATATTTTTGGCAATTTTTATCACACCAGTGAATACCTTCATCTTATTCATACCTATAAAAATATAGGAGCCAAGCTTCTTAATGCTTAACTTAATGAAATTAAGAAACCTTGGATTTTAGCAAATAGGGAACAGAGAGAATCTTGCAAGGGATCTTTCAAGTTTTACAGTATCAATTTTCAATTTTTGGGAGTATTGTTTATGTCCAATCGCTTTTCTCGACGCAAATTTGTCAAATTTGCAGGTGGTGTCATAGCTGGAAGCGCAGCAGTAGGAAGTGCGCCTTTAGTTAACTTGCTTGCAGCTAATGCCCAAAGCTCTACAGGATATAAAGTTGTTGGTTATTTTGAAAACTGGTCTCAATACCGGCAAGGAGGCGGAAAGTTTTTGCCAGCACAGATTGATCCATCACTGTATACACACATAAACTTTGCTTTTGGCATTTTCGGCTATATCACCAAAGGCATTGCGCCAAATAACCCGCGCCTTACTGGTGACTATAGAATCCAACCCATAGAGTGGAACGATCAGACGGTACTGTACCCAGAAATCCAAAAACTGAAGCTAAAGAACCCTAATCTTAAGACTTTATTATCAATTGGTGGATGGGGCTTTAATGACCCCCAAGATCCGATTCAAATAGGCACTTATACTTATAATCTTTTCAGCCAAATGGCAGCTTCGGCAGCAGGCAGGCAACAGTTTATTTATTCTGCGCTCGAATATGCTCAAAAATATAAATTCGATGGAATTGACCTAGATTGGGAATATCCTGGTTATCAAGGTAGAGGAGGTAGACCAGAAGATTTCGCAAATTTCCTTGCTCTAGTCCGAGAGTTCCGTACTGCCATCTCTGGAAGAAACTTTCTTTTAACGATCGCCTCATCTGCCATAGTCCCATCAGGCGTACCAGATCAATATCGCTCCAATCCAGGATCTTACTTTCAATGGCTGGCTCAGTGTGCCCAATATTTGGATTGGCTCAACGTCATGTCCTACGACTATCATGGTGCATTTCCTGACGATAAAGTAACAGGGATGAACGCACCCCTACCCCAAGACTCTACGCCCAAAGGGCCATTCAGCGTCAAAAATACTATCGAAGCCTACTTAGCAGCAGGGATTCCCAATAGCAAAATCGTTATGGGTATACCAACTTACGGTCGGACGTTCAAGGTATCCAGCCCACTGAGTTTAACCGATAATGGCCCAGGAAAGTCTTATAGTAGTGTCGGCCCTGCGGGAATATCAACTGTGACTCCAGGAGTTCTCTCATACTACGAGATTCAAAACCGGATCTCAAGCGGTTCTCTAACACGACGGTGGCATGAACCAACTCTGACTCCCTACGCCTACAATAGCCAAACTAGTGAGTGGGTGAGCTATGACGATACTGAGTCAATCGGTTATAAAACCAGTTACTTGATTGAGAAAAAACTGGGTGGCGCGATGATTTGGGCGATCGGTCTAGACCAATTTCAAAGCGGTTTTCCTCTGATTAAAAGGGTAAAATCTATTTTAGATAATCCTGCATTAAGGCCAAAGTTGCCGTCTTACTTTGTGTCTGGTGGACGCAGATATAACCAATACTCCTTTTTATGTACCCATAATTCTTTTGCTAATTCTGACGAGAATTGGACTGCCGCTAACCAATTTAACACTATTACTAAGCAACTCAATGACGGTGTTAGGGCACTTATGCTTGATATATATAATGCTGAGTTCGATTCTCTATTAGGAGGAAAAGGTGTATATCTACTCCATAACTTTAATCCAAACGCTTCATTCCCGGGAATAAATTACGCTTTGCCTTTAAAACACCTGTATGATGCTTTAAATGAAGTAGTAGCTTTTCTCAAAAATAATCGCAACGAAGTAGTAACTATTTTCTTGGAAGATTACGTTTACCCTGACACTAATAAGTTAAAGGAAGAACTTGACAAAGTTACAGGCTTGAAAGAGTTAATCTACGATCCGGATAACAATCCAAATTGGAGCGTCCGAGTTACAGGAGAATGGCCTTTACTATCCGAAATGATCGAATGGAATAAACGCTTAATTATTTTCAGCGATAAAAACCACAATAATTTAACTACAAAAATTGGAGTAGCTTACGATCGCAATTACATACTACAAAATTTTTGGAGTCTTGGAGTTGGTGGTACTGATTGGGATTGCCAGTCAAGATGGCGTGACGGATATCATTATCAAATAGTGCCAGAAGGAACGCCATATAGCCAGTGGAGATATGCAGATCCCCAATTACATCCTAAAGTTGTGGAGAAAAAATCAGCATTATTCCTTTTTAACCATTTTAGAGATACCCCTACTAGGATAACCGCAGCACTTGATAACACCTATGACAAAATCATGGACAGAATCGAGAATCGTTGTTGTAATTCAGCATTTCTGCCTAAAGAAAAGACAACAAAGCAACTGCCAAATTTTGTAGCTGTTGATTTTTGGCAAGAGCCAGTTTTATACAATAATAAAGCTGCTAATGTTGTCCAAGAACTAAATAGAAGATGGGAAAATAAACTGGGATGCGCTAATCGATAATCCAGCAGATTGCAAGTTTATTAAGTACAGTGACAGCAGTGAATAAACCAGTTTTTTAGATGTTTAGGGTTGGCTAAATCAAATGCAGTAGCAATTACAGCAGATTCAAATTAATGAAGTATATTATTTAGTTTTGATAGCTAGGCTCTGAGCCTATTTTCATTCAGAATTCATAATTCTGAATTCTGCTGTAAATCTCTACAACCAATTGCCAACTAAAACATAGGGTGCCCAATATCTAGGACGAGTATATTCAGAACCAGACAGTAGTTTTAGTTGAGCAAGACGTAGAGCTTCTGCTGTAGTTTTACCAGTCATTAATTGACGATAAAATTCATCAATAAACAAAGCTGTGGAGTTATCGCCAATTTGCCACAAGGATGCTAAAGTACTCCGCGCACCAGCGCGCAGAGCAACTCCTGCTAATCCTAATGCAGCTCGGTTATCTCCTGTTGCTGTTTCGCAAGCACTCAAAACAAGTAATTCAATTGGCTCTGCGCGTTTTTGCCCTCTACTTTTGAGCAAGCTGTCTAATTCACTGACATTGATGCGTCTATCAGCTGCTAGGATGAAAGTGTCTTTGGCTTTAGAGCTAAATTGCCCGTGAGTTGCTAAGTGAACAACTCTAAAAGGTTGAGCGTTAATAGTTTCTTCTAACGTTGCACTATTAAAATTTCCATCCAATAATGTGATTTTTGACACACCCAATCTTTGAATTAATTGCAGTTCAACTTTAACGTTAGGAAGTGGTGCAAAGTTTTCATTTTTGGGTGGTTGCGATAGTCCTCCAGCCAGAGCATTTAATTTGTGCTGTGCTAGAGGTTTGGGTGTAAATAGTTGTAGTCCTGGAGTAACAGCTACAGAGTATTTTTGCACTAAATACTCTTTGCCATCATACAATGCAGACATCGGGATATTTCGCAACAAACCATCTGGAATAAAGACTAAAGTATTTACTTTCCTCTTTTTGAGGTCTGTTTCCACTGGTTTTATTAACCACTCATAAAGCTGTTGAGAAAGTACTTGAAATTGCCGATTAGCATCGGGTTCCACTATTGTCTCTCGCATTTTTATAATGACTTGCTCTATTTCCTGACGGTTGACTACAAAAGTTTTATGTATCAACGGTTGATTGGGAAGTTTGACAATAATTTCTAAATGTTTATCTAGGATAATCGGATAGAAAATAGCAGTATCCGGGTTGTCACGGTTTACCACATTGTCTAACGCCACAAATTGGTTATTTAAGCAAGCTTCTCGGAAAAAATTGTCCAGTTCTGCTAATTGTAAAGCTTCAATTCGCTGACGTGCTTTATCTAAATCGGGCTTTCCTTGTCCTTTCTCTTGTAAAAGCAACTCTACAGACTGGCGATAAATCGGCTCTATGCGATCACGAAAATTAAATTGTACCTCTCGGTCAACTGCAACTAAATCACTACGAAGTAACTGTAGCCTTGCTACTGCTGCATCGTAAGCAGATATCGCTTCTGGGATATTTCCTTGTGCTTTGAGCAAGCGTCCTAACTGCCACTCCCAGCGATAAGCTATATCTGAGGCATCGATTTTTTGCGCTAGAAACAAGGCTTGCTGTGTCAAATCCTGCGCGTCTTGCCATTGATGGTTCTGCTCGTAAACTTCTCCTAAGCTGCCTAATGCATAGGATTCGGCGCGTTCATCGCCTATGATTTTAGCTTGTTGAACGCTGCTGGCTAGAATCTCTGCAATGTCTTTTTTATAAGCAATTTTAGTCAAAGTCTGAGCAAAATTGATCCTCGCATAAATACCAGCTTGATTTGTCGGTAAACTAGCTAATTGAGATTGGATTATAGGTATTAATGTTTTCGCTGCTGTTATTTGTTCTTTCTCAACCAGTAAGCTAAGTTGATTGATTTGAGCTTGCACTTTGGGAAGTGGGTTAGGCGCAATTTTGGCAGCATTTTCATAATGGATAATAGCATCTTTGATATTACTTAACGATCTCGCAGTATTACCGAGGCTAAATTCCGTCAAACTAATTTCTAGAGGTAGTTGCAGATGTTGAGCAATTTCTAAGGTTTGTTGTAAAATTTTCTGAGATGACTCTATTTCGCCTAATTGTTGTAAGACGTTACCAAGCGATCGCAAAGCTGTTACTTTTAGAAGTGAGTCAGGTTGAGCTTTTAACTGTTCGGATACTTCCTGCAATATATCCCGGCTACGACGGTAAAAACCAGAAACTCGTAAAGCTTGTGCTTGGTCGATCCGGCTGCGCGTTACTCCAGCATTGTCACCTAATTTTTTCCAGATTTGCTCTGCTTGCTGTGATGTTTTCACAGATGCATCAGTTTGTCCCTGTGCCAGTTGCAGTTCGCCCTGAATATTCAGAGTTTGTGCCAGAATTTCCCACAATTGAGACTTTGGATTGTTGACATTTAACGTTTGATTTTTCTCATCCCAGCCCAGCAAATTTAAGCTAGTGTCAATCGTTGCATCAGCTTTTTTCCACGAACCGATTTGCTGGTATACAAGGGAGAGGTTAGTCAGTGCTGCGGCTTGGGCAAGGTTATTGCTTTCTGCTTGAGAAATACGGACAGCTTGTTGTAAAACAGTTACCGCTTCAGTAAAGCGCCCAGCTTGATAAAGTGCTTCTCCTTGCTCAAGAAGTTGCTGTGATGTTGTCGCTGGGGGTTTATTGGTTTGGATGTGAAACTCGTCTGGTAAATTTGTCTGGATTGGTTTGGCAAATGTGCTGGGGATAATAATCAAAAAAATAGCAAGAGTAAACAAGATTACAGGATTTACCGCAAATTTAACTACTCGCTTTGCCAGCTGAAGTTTTTGCATATTTCATACCTTACCGAGATACAGGACAGGAAGCAGGTGTTTGCCAAAGGCTGTGAGGGTTGAATTGAGGAACTTCTGCTACTAGCTGTAAGTTTCCTTTACTATCAACTAGCCAACCAGAAGCTTCTACAATTGGAGTTGCAGCAGTAATTTGAGAACTACTTGAAACTGCTGTTGGTTGCACCTGAGTCGTTGTGTTTGCGAAGTTTTCTGGTTTTGCTCTCAATCTGACCCACGCAGATACAGTACTAGAATCTTGTAAAGGCTCAGTAGGATTGATGGGTAGTCCACTGCGTCCTGTTGCCACAAAAGTATTTTGGAATTGTCGAGTTCCAGGCGTGCAGGCATTGGAAATTTGGTTAGAAGCATCAACCAGATTGATTGGGAGTTGGACTAAGCCGTTAGTGGGGTCTATATCTGGTGGAGTAATGTCTACATTGCCGCTTAAATCAGGAGTTGCTCCTTTTGCGCTAATGTCACTTGTGTTAGGGGACGGCTCTTTCCTGGACTGGATACCAAAAATTCCCGCAGCATTCTTAATGGTGACATTCCCACCACGGAAGTTTTCCGAATCAGCGCGGATGTCGCTGTTTTCTGATGGTACGGCGATAATGAAGCCATTTTTGGCATCAATAGTTATGTTACCGCCAGTTATATCGTTTCCACTAGCGTTAGTCGTAATGCTGCTACCTCGACGTAATAATAAAAAAGGTGAGTTGAGAAAGATATTTCCCCCACCTCCGGTAGTATCAGCGCGAATTTTTCCTTGGTTGTCTAAAAGAATAGAGTCTGCGTTAACTGTTAATGCACCGGCTTCTCCCGAACCGACACTGCTGACTGTGACTTGTGCCCCATCCCGCACTGTTAACTTTCGTGTATCAAGAGTTAAATCGCCTCCTCTACCCCTACCTGTAGTTTCAGCCGAGATAATAGAACCATTGCCACGGATGGCGATAGACTCAGGAGCCTTGACCGTTAGCGTACCACCTTTACCACTATTTAACGTCGATGCTGATATTTGGGCACCATCTTCTAAATTAACTAGCAAGTTCTGCTCATTATTAAGGGGTTGAATAGTTAGGTTTCCAGCGTTTGCGGAACTGAGTGTTTGAGCAAATAGTCCGCTATTGGCACTGAGTTGCATTTCTCGAACATTTACTGTAATGTCACCAGCATCACCACTACCAGAGGTCGAAGTCAGTAGTCTGCCGCCTGTTGTTGTTTGAAAAAGATTTGCATTGACTGTAATGTTACCTCCTTGAGAATCAGTCTGAGTTGTAGCATCTAAAACAGCATTATCAACTACCCTCAGATTGGCTGTTGTCAGGTTGATGTTCCCACCTTGACCAATTTCAGCAGAGTTTGTATTCCTCAATAAACTATTTTCGCCACCACTACTTGAGCGTAAAGCGCTACCAGTACCAGAGATATTAACTTGTTTGGTTGCATTGACAGTAATTTCTCCAGCCTTTCCCAGTCCTAGTGTCTGCGTTTGTACAATTCCGCCGTTTGTGACATCCAGGAAACGAGTTTGCAAGTTAATCTTGCCACTATCACCCCTCGCTTCTCCTGCTACTCCGCTTAATATTGAGCCATTGTCAACTAGGATGGAATCAGCTTTGATAGAGATGTCACCTGCATTGCTACCTTGTCCGAATGTTGTGGTGGCGATCGCTCCTCCATCTTTAATGATTAATTGCCCGGTTTTGATGGTCAAGTTGCCAGCATTGCCAGTAGAATCAATGGTTGCTTGAGTAAACACGCCGCTGGGAAAGACTGTTCCAGCAGCAGGTTCTTGTTCAATATTACCAGTGGGGATAAAACCGCCAAGGAATGTATTGGGTGGAATTCCTGCTAATCCTAAATCTTGACCCAGTTCAAAAATACTTCGGGGACTTTCAGTTGTTGCTCCACTTAACTCTAAAAATTTGGATGTTACCAAAGTGATATTTCCACCTTGCCCATTACTATGTGTGGAAGCAGATACTTGTGCGCCACTTTTGAAAGAAATGGAAGGAGCGGTAATCTCAATGTCCCCGCCCTTACCAGAGCCAAAGGTATCGCTAGAGATAACGGTGTTGTCCAAAATTAAAGGTGCATCACTGATAATAGTAATGTTTCCTGAACCTAACCCCCCGGTGGAGTTAATTGAAGAGCTACCTGGAACCAGCTTGAATTGATTAGTGTTGCTATCAAATTCCCCACGGCTCAAAAGCTGGATGTTATTGGTTGCGAAAAGGCTAATATTGCCCCCATTTCCCTCTGGTTTAGAATTAGAGAAAGAAAAAGAGGATAAAGGCCCAGCGGAAATGCTGCCGTTGACAGCTTTAATAGTAATTACACCTCCATTTTTAACCGAACCATTAAACGAAGCTGAGCGAGATTCCACATCACCCGTAGAAATATTTCCGTTATTAGTATTAAGGCTAATATTGCCTCCATTGCCCGCTTGCTCATCCCCACCAAACGAGAAAGAGTACAAACCACTAGTGGAAATGTTCCCGTTGGTGGTATTGAGGCTAATATTGCCCCCATTTCCCGCTGTATAACCAGCACCTGAAGTAGAGAATAAAGAACCAGCGATGGTGATACCATTATTAGCCTTAAGGTCAATATTGCCCGCATTTCCTGCTAGATTAAGATCGCCGTTACCACTTGAAGAATCCAAAGAAATAGGTGAGGAAGAGTCCAAAACGCCAGTGATGTTGATGCTGTTACCAGCTTCAAGGGTAATTGCACCACCATTTCCTGCAATATAATTAGATGATTCCGAGGTAGAATCCAAACCATCAGCAATGTTGATATTGTTGCCAGCTTTAAGGGTAATTGCACCCCCATTTCCTGCTGTGTGATTAGAGTCTGAGGAAGAGTCGAACCTACCAGTAATGTTGATGTCGTTGGCAGCTTTTAGGCTAATATTGCCCCCATTTCCCGCTGTGCCATCATCCTCATCATAATTGAAATAAAGCGAGTAAGAGTACATACTACCAGTGCTAATGCTGCCATTGGTGGCTTCAAGAGCGATCGCTCCTCCGTTGGTGTTATTAGAGTCAGGAGCTTGTTGTCCATTACTGCTGATGAGTTGAGTATTCACATCCCCTGATGCTGCCAAAAGACTAACTATACCCCCAATCCCATTAAACGGTTGTAATACAACATCTCCACCTATCGTAATTCCAGGAGGTACATTGCCAGTACCGTAAGTAGGTATTGAGCCAGAATTAACACCCCCGTAAGCTAGATTCGACTGTCCCGAACGTAGAATTAACGCTGAACGAGTACTAAGGGTTTCTGTATCTGCTCCTATAGGAAAAGAAGTGATATTATCTGGTCTAGTAATATTGATGTCACCTTGGAAGCGAATATCACCTGTGGCTTCAACTAATAGCGAGGCTCCTACATAATTGGCAGCAACATCAACATTGCTATTAGCACTGATAATTGAGCCATATTTACTAATAAAAGTGGCTAACCCTCCGGAGCCGCTACGAATCAAAACACTATCATCACTCTGAAAGTTACCATTGTCAGCAATTATTTGATCGGCAAGAAAAGTTAGATTACCGCCACTTATAGAACCGATCTTAATGTTGCCATTGGCTGTTATGAGGCTAATATCTCCTCCATTTCTGGCTACGCTATCAGTAGCAAGAGAGTTAGAGTCCAAATTACTGGCGGCAATGTTACCGTTAAAAGCAATAATATCAATTGCACCCCCATCTCCTGCTATCTCACCACTGGAAAATGAGTATAAACTGCTTGTAGAAACGTTATTTTTAGAGGTAGATAGAGTAATCGCACCACCCTGACCTGCACTACCAAAATTAGCTTGTGAATTAGAATTCAAATTGCCACTGATATTGATGCCATTGGTAGATTCAAGAGTAATTGCTCCACCATTTCTGGCATTGCCAAACTCAGAGAGTGAGTCCGAACTCAAATTTTGTGCTTCAATCTTACCGTTGGTAGTGCTAATGGTAACTATGCCTCCATTGGCTGCATTACCAACATTGTTAAGAGAAGAGGAGGATAAATCATCTTCAATATTGATGTCATCGGCAGCTTTAAGGCTAATTGCACCACCATTTCCGCCATTGCCAGAGCTAGAAAAGGAAGAAGAATTTATATTATAAATATAAATACCTTCAGAGGATTGAAGAGTAATTGCACCACCATTTCCGGCATTGCCAGAGCTAGAAAAGGAAGAAGAATTTATATTATCAGTATAAATACTAGCTTCAGAGGATTGAAGAATAATTGCACCACCATTTCCGGCATTGCCAGATTCAGAGTATGAGTAAGAGAGCAAATCATCTGTTTGAATATTGCCATTGGCAGTTAAAGCGATCGCGCCCCCCTGACCTGCACTGGCAAAACGAGAATCCGAAGAAGAGTCTAAATCGCCAGTGGTAATGTCCTTAGCAGATTCAAGGCTGATGTTGCCCCCATTTGCCGTACTGCCAGATTCAGAGTATGAGTAAGACAATAAATCATCTGTTTGAATATTGCCATTGGCAGTTAAAGCGATCGCGCCCCCCTGACCTGCACTGGCAAAACGAGAATCCGAAGAAGAGTCTAAATCGCCAGTGGTAATGTCCTTAGCAGATTCAAGGCTGATGTTGCCCCCATTTGCCGTACTGCCAGATTCAGAGTATGAGTAAGACAATAAATCATCTGTTTTAATACTACCGTTAGCAGTTAAAGCGATCGCGCCACCATTGTTAGCCCCATTTCTAGTATCTAGAGTTTGAGTAACAATTGCTCCACCACTTTTAATTTCAATTGCGCCACCATTAATAGTAATTGCTTCGGTAGTGACATCCCCTGTTGTCGTTGTTAAGCTAACTTTTCCTATGAACTCATCATTGATTGGGTTTAAGGTAAGGTCTGTTTTTAAGTTTATTTCTTGATTGCCAATAAGTGTGATATTTCTACCTGCTTGTAGCTGTCCTTGCAAATCAAGTTTGTCTGCTACTAGTGTCAGGTCTTGCTGGGGTGCTAAATTTCCGCTATTGGTAATAGTTGCCCCTGCCTGACTTGCTCCATACTGCAATCCAGGCGTAATATTTATCGTCAGTAATGGTGGTGCTTGAGGATTAGTAGCACTAAATTCACTCCCATCAGGAAACTTAAAACTCTTTGCGGTAGTTGCAGAAAAGGAGCCACCAATATCTAACCGAGCATTCTGACCAAAAACAATACCATTGGGATTAAGTAGGAATAAGTTTGCTGTACCGTTAGCGCGAATTAAGCCATCAATATTAGAAATTGAATTACCCGTTACTCGTGTCAGAATGTTTTGAATATCTAGTGGATTATTGAAGAAAGCTGTACTGCCATTAGGAACAGAGAATTCCTCAAAACTGTGGAACAGATTAGCGCCTCTTGTGGTTCCACCCTGAATATTGATGGTATTACCCTCTAATCTGACATTGGAATTATTTGGGAGAGTCCCATCTGGAGTGATTTGGGCAACTGAGCTATTTGCATACAAGGCGATGACCGCACTTCCAATGGCAATTTCTAGACCTTGCAACCAGTCTAGACGTGCAGTTCTAATAGGCATTGCACTCTCCTATAAAAATAAATTATCTTGAAATGCTCAATTAAGAGTATGGGTGTCAGCACAATTAGCTGATACGTAAGTGAGCATACTAGCAGATTCGCACTCCTGAATCAAGTGAATAAAATCAACTCACTGCTACCAATTAAAAATTAGGAAGGTTAGCAAAGCTCAAAAAGTCTGATTTGTAACAGTGAATCAAATTAGCTCACTGCTACTAATTAAGAATCAGATTCGAGGCAAACAAGCTTATTTTCAGTTCAAAATTACATTTGAAATTAAGGAGAAAAATAATGTCTAACATCAATATAGGGGACGACTTGTTTAGAGCTATAAAAGGTATTGCTAGTAATATTGATCCATCTGGATTAGTGAAAGCAGCCGATGGTATTGCCACTATTGCAAGTGGTGCACTCAAGCTAGCAACTGGCGAGGAAGATGCTTTGACAGACATTACAAATGGGGCTGGCAAAGTTATAACTGGAACAGGTACACTTTGTGGCTTTATCAAATCAAATAGCGATAGTGATGATAGTGAATAAACTCATGTCACTGCTACGAATTAAAAATTAGGAAGGTTAGCAAAGCTCAAAAGCTCTGATTCCTAACAGTGAATAAAATCAAATCACTGCTACTAATTAAGAATCAGAGTCAAGGCAAACAAGCTTACAGCATCTAAGTAAGCTTTACTACTCATAATATCTTGTCAAATTTAGGATGGTAAATTATGGTTAAAGAAATTGAACAATTGGAAAAAGCACTCCCGATTATTCAACGAGAATTGAAAAAACGTCCTCCTACCATTGGTTTAATTGGACTTTCAGGGGTTGGCAAATCCTCAACAATTAACAGACTTTTTAAAACTAATTTGGCAACTAGTGACACAGTTGCTTGTACCAAAGAGTTTGAGCATAAGGATATTGAACTTAAGCTTACTAATAGCACAATCCAAAATTATCCAGTTCAATTAAGAGTAATTGATGCTCCAGGTTTAGGTGAAGATATTAACCTCGATCCTCAGTATCTGCAAATGTATAAAGAGAATCTTGGGAGGTGCGACGTTATAGTTTGGGTTTTGGCGGCTCGTAATAGAGCTGTAGCTCTAGACCAACAGTATTTGCAGGAACTTGAAGAATTCCACAATAAAATAGTATTTGCACTACACCAAATAGACCTTGTTGAACCCCTTAACTGGAACATTGAATATAATATTCCATCCCCCAAGCAAAAGAAGAACATTGAAGTGATACTTCAGGATAAAAAAGAGAAGCTTTCTGCTGTAATTAAAAAGGATGTAAAAATGATTGAATATTCGTCAAGAACTGGTTTTGGGCTTGAACAATTGTTTGCAGCCATAATTAATTCTTGCCCTGAAGAAAGAACCTGGATATTTAATGGACTGAAAGGCTTTTCTTACAAAGAATATACACCTAAGATTGTGCTTGATGAACTAGAGAAACGTAATAACGGGAAAGTCAGCGTTGGAAAGAGTTGGCTAGAAAATTGGCTAGAAATATTAGAGAATTTGCTAGAAATGTTAAATCCATTTAAGTGATTCTTTTACTTGCTTCGATACTGTACAACATAAGTTATTCACATCTTATTTCCATGTCTAATAAACACGATTCTGAATTTGAACGCGCCTTAAATGCTGCAAAAAATGCTAGCTATTCTGATAAGAAGGCTGCTGCTAAATCACCTAATTCATTTCTTGACTTTTTGCGTAATTTAGGTTTGCGAACTCTAGCAAATAATTTGTCAGATTGGATTAGAGATAACTGGTCAACAATTGTTGATTGGATACTATAAGCTTTTGATCTATCACTATAGCGATCCATCACCTGTGGATAAAAATGTCGTGATATATAGCGGAACTGTGCTAAAAGACAATTTTTCTATGCTAAGAAATTAGACTAATCGTCAAAGTTTTACCAGGAAAAAATTTCAGCCTAAAGTTCTGTTTTATTTTTTCAATCTACCTTAAATGGTGAATGTGAAAATCTTCCATTCTTCCGAAACTTGCTAAACCTTTTGGTAGACATGAATTTTAGCATTTGGAGTTTTTTCTTAAAGTACAATTTTCCGTTTTAGCACGTTCCTGCCATACACATTTTTTAACCGGAGTGGTAGAAAGCTAAATTAGCTTTCTACCATTTTTTTGTGTCTGGATTATATTTTGGACGAGTCTACTGGTGTTAACTTGACGTTTTTATTCACGTAAGGAATGGGTCGCAGTGGAAAATTCCCGACGACTTTGAATAAATAACACAACAACACCACTTGTAACCACACCAAAGGCAGTGGGAATAAATGGCAACCATAGCCCTTGCTGGAAAAGAGCGATCGCACAAACTCCATATAAGACAAAAACCATTGCAACTATGACCCATCCCCGATCAAAGAGCGATCGCACACACCAAACAATTAGACTTCCACCTACAGACCATGCACATATCCAAATCATATCGCCCCAGAAAGGCAACACCCAAAGAATTAGACGTTCATCTAAAACTGCACTTAAAACTTGGCTGACCATTTGCGCTTGGATCAATACCCCTGGTGTTTCCTGGTAAGGTTGCTGTGCAGCAGAGTAAGGAGTAGACCAAGTATCGCTGATGGTGTTAGCTGTCACTCCCACGATCACTACCTTATCTTTAAGTAATTTCGGGTCAAATTTATTAGTCAATATATCTTCCAGGGAAACTCTCTGATAATCAGTATCGCGGTAGTTGACAAGTAATTGCATTCCGCCTAACTCAACTCCTTGTTGATAGCCACCACTGCGCCCAGGTTTTAAGCGTTTTAAGACTTTAGAGCCAAATTGTACATAATCTTTCTGAAATTCAGGTTGAATATTTTCCGCAAATAAGTAACGCGCAGCTAATTGTAACGACAGCGAATAAGGCGTTTTACAAGTTGAAGGAGGCTCTTGTGCCATCATCAAGATTTGGCGACGGACGATCCCATCTGGATCTTGAACTCCATCCGTAAAACCTTGACGTTCTACAGGTACGTCTTTTGGAGCTTTCACACCTTGGGGGTCATATTTGCGATCGCGGCTTTTGCAGACAACAACAACATTATCTTTACCAAGTTCAGTCGGAAGTTCGATTGGATTTAATTTATTTAGAGGGTCGGCAAAGTCTCTGTAAATATCTAATCCAATAACTCGCGGTTCATACTTTTGTAATTTATTCAGCAATGTTGCTAAAGTACTATCCGAAACTGATTTCCAACCTAGAGTTTTTTCAGGTCGAGATTGAATATCTTTTTCAGTGATTTCCACAATTATCAATCTTGGCTCTGGGTCTTCCTTGGGTCGCAGCCGTAGCATTTGGTCAAAAGTTTGTAATTCGATTTTCTCAAACACTCCCAAGTATCTTAAACCCACTGTTGAAACAGCTACAATAAAAATACTAATTAGTACAGTCAAAAGTTGAGATTTTGGGTTAGCAATTTTACCTTTAGTCGCAATACCCATAAATTTAGTATCGCCAAAATTGCCTAGCAGTGCTAGCCACGTAGTCGGCACAGTTGTAGGATTTTGATAAATTACTGGTAACCAGCTAGCACAAGGAAATTCATTTTCCAATCCCTGAAGTCTTTCTCTTGCTTCTCGCACAGCCAAGTAAAATGGTTTGCTACCTGCAAAGGCGATAAGAAAGTGTTTTAAGAATTCCTGCGCTATTAAATCTGGCACTGCTTCCCGCATGACAATCGTTTGGGGAATATTTAAATCAGCTAAATTTCGTGCTAACCCAATTCCATCACAAGAATTGAAAATTACCAGTTGTAAACCACGCCTAATTGCATTTTTCAGTGCATTTTTTAACTGTGGAATAGTTAAATTTTCTGTTTGATTGATGCCAATCTCTCCTATCTCTCCATTAGCAAGACTAGTGCTATGTCCCGCAAAAAATAGGATATCCCAATCCTGTTTCCAAAGATATTCATCAAGTGTTTTACGTGATGGTTCGACAAGAAACGTAGTTTGGGCATCTGTTAAAGCTTCTAGCAAAGAGCTATCTTTATCAATATCAATACCGACTCTATTACCTAGAATCGCCAAAATTTTTACCTTACCTGCTGAAGATTTTAGTAATACATGATGAGATGCATACTCATGATTGCTTAAAGCTAATTCAGCTTTAGGATAATCTTCAAAAAAATGCCACAGATGCCAAGGCAAGCGATGTAGTAGAACTATATTCGTTTCAATAATAACTCTAATTTCATCATCCCGATTGAGTTGAGTACGCAACTGCCGCTCAATGTTCTGAAACGATTCAAATTGTAACCAAGCATTGATATTTGCTTGTAGCTGTTGACACACTTCATCGAAGTCATTGATAGAAATATTGGTTATGTCTTGGGAATGCACTTTTATACGTTGATTGCGACCCAGACTTTGATGTACTGCTGTATAGAGTAACTGCCATCTACGGTAGAGTTCGCTTAATTCTGGTGCTGCTGGCAAACTCCCTGTTAATTTCATGGGGAAAAATTGATTATGATGCCAAAGTTGAGCTGTGACAACAAGAAATCCTTTATTTAGATCTCCTCCCAGAAAACTGAAGACGACTAGCTTACTCATAAGTTAAGTAGACTTTGACATTCGTGATTAACTAATGACTAATAAATATCAATTCGACTAGGTTGTGCGTAACTATTAGAAAACCTGTTCAATCTGGCTCTTAATAACTAAATCACGAAATTTTCTGTTATTTGGCAACTATCAAGAGTCACTTGGATGCTAAAACGTTCCCCCACTTCCCCATCAAATAGTTTCAATTGCACGTACATATCTTGAACTCTTGCTTGTACTTCTTGAAGTATTTCCCCTTGCTCTGAAAGTAAAACTAGCTTGATATTAGCGGGTAGGTAAGGTTGATTACAAGCTGGATGTAGTTGCACACGAATACTAACTTGTTGGTTAACCTCTGGCATTAAGGCAACTAATAAGATAACTTTCTGTGCCTCTATTTGCATTCCCAAGTCAATCAATTTGGCGCGTTTGATAGCGGCAGCATTTAACCCAGAAGAACTACGAAAATTAAAAGCTAGGCTACTGGTATTTGGCTCAAAAAAAGTCTCTATAGCTTGCCAAGAAGCATCGTAAATCTGAAGAAGCCAACGACTGAGATTCACTTGCACTTGGGAAAATTGCGTAGGCACAGCCCGTCGTAGACATCGCTGATGCTGTTCATATAAGCATTGCCGCCATTGTTCATTATCCAGTAGTGCTGCCCAGGTTGTAAAAGGTACTGCTAGCCTCACAAATGTGACTGAAGAATCGCTTAACAGTTGCTGCATATTTTCTGCTTGAGCAGTCGATAATTCTGGTAGTGGAGCGATCGCAGCTTTCATCTCCTCTTTTATACAAAATTGGTAGGTTATCCAAAAAGCATTAAGGTCTTTAATTAAGTACCGTGCATCTATACAATAAGTTCTATCTACTTGGTCATAGTGTGCCAGTGATTTAAGTTCCTGATGGGTTATATAACCCCAAATTCTTACCCACTCGCCATCTGGTGTGACTTGTACTGCTAAATAATAGTCTGCTACCCAACTGGGAATGTCTACCCATTCTTGAGGGACTTCTAACTCGCTATCATCAATTGCCTCGCTGGGAATTAAAACAACTCGCTTTTCCTCTAACAGAATTGCTGTGCCATTGACAAATTCCCAAAAAGCAGGGATACCGGGTGAACTGTACCAAACACTTGCTTTTGAAACAGATTCAGTTTTTATCCAATTCAAAAACGCATAGAGGCAAATTTGATTTGTGTAAGCACACCAGCGACTGCTAGGTGTAGCGTAAACTTGACTTTCTTGCCAAGCACTTTTCTGTAGTGATGGTGATATCTCTAACAATATTTCTTGCGGTTCTGTAAAATCTAAAGTCATTTTTGCTACCTCATCTTTCATGATATCAACTTGATTCGCCATACTTAACTCTCAACCATTCTTCCAAAGCAGTACTCATATCTTTAACTTGGTTGGAATTTACAGAAATATTAAAGGTCTCTTGAGTCCATTGGATCAATGCTGTCAGCAAGGATTCTCTAGCTTTGAATAGCCTGCGAGAAACAGTAGGCTGACTCATTTGTAGGTGTTGTACAATCTGTGGCTGAGTTAGCCCCTGTTGGTAGTAAAGTTTAAGTATTTCCTTGGTTTTAGTCTCAAAAGTTTGTAAAGTTTTTAACAAGATAGCTTGAATCTGAGATTGTTGATTTTGTTGGTGTTGGGCATCCTCTTCGGCTATCATCTCAGCGATTAATGAATCAGAGGATGGATCTGGCAAATCAAGAGTTGCTATGGAGTCATCTTCTGATATAGCTAAATTTAGAGAACTAACAGGTGGATAAAGATAAGCACGCACGTAAATAGCTGCTTGAGTTAACCACTGTTCAATTTTCTCTCTCGTGCATTGTGGAGTAGGTTGAGTTAATTGATTTTGTCGTTCGCGGTTGTAGAGGTTGGCAATAGCTTCCCAAATTTGGCGTTCTGGTTCTGGTAGTGCCTTTATGCCTCCTGGTTGGTTTTGCACATACAGTTCTTTGAAACAATTCCAGGCAAGCCGATATTGGGCAATGATAGCAGGTGATAATCCAGCTTTATCCAGAGCTTCTAAGAACTGCTTTTTGCTTACTTTGCGTAACAATCCCCAATTTGTGCAAATATCAGCTTCCTTACGTTGGCGTAAAATATCTTTTAGCCGACTGGGAAGTGCCATAGTAGCATAAGCTTTTAAACTAGAACATTTTTCTGGATTAAAGCTTTTGAGAACCGTTTCAATTTCAGCACTCGCCATTTGAAAGTAATCTGCCAAGCTGTATTGGCTATTGGTAAATTTAGCAATTGTTTTTTTAGCACTCCAGTAACTTGGTTCTTGTAAATAAGCAGACAAATGCATTCTGGCAAGGTGATTAGATTGCTTTCGCCAATGCTTGTGCCAATATAGTGCCCAAAAGTTTTCTGAGTTAGGGACTAACGGTGAATACTCCAAGCAATTTTGAATGCTTCGATGTAGTTTGATATCAATCAACCATTTGCTGAATCTGTCTCTTTCCAAATGAACAAAGGTTGAGAACATCTCGGTAATTTCTTGACGAGGACGCATAAGCAATACAAAAGACCCTTATCTTTTATCCGACATAACCTACGATAAACACCTTTTCTCCCTTAACACTACTACAATTTTTGTATAAAATTATACTGTATAATTTCAGGGGTGAAACTTGTGCAGACTCAATGAAATGCACAAAATATAAAACGATAGAATCAGGGGTTGGCAACTTCTCGGGGAATAGCGAAGAGTTCTTTAATCCCAGATAAAATCTGGGACTACGTTATCTGTTGGATTCCCTTTCATGCTCAATCCAATTGTATTACTCTATTACATTCGACTAAACTTTCCAGCGTTCGCTGGAAAGTTTAGTATGCGCTCCGCCAGTGACGACGGATTTGGATGTAAGGCAAGTTCAAAAACGACAAATACCAACCGTTCCACATCGGGATAGAGATATCTGACCTGACTTTTCCCGTTAAGTCTTGAAAGGCTTACTGGCAAAAGATTTAAGAAACAGCACAGCAAATACGGTACAGTAATTGAAATCAGGTGCTAAAGGTGACAAGCAATGCTGGACTGGTGGGAGAAAAATTTTGCAACCTTAGAACTGGGCGATTACCTACGGTAGGCTTCTCTACGAGACGCTCCGCGAACGCCAACGCCGATTAAATGAGCGTGCAATGTCGATAGGCTATGCTCTCAGTCTTGGATAAGGCATTGCACTGTCGGAGATGATGGTAGTGTCCGCTTGTGGGATTTGCAAGGTCAGCAGTTATCTAAATTCACTGCCCATCAAGGTTCGGTTAGGAGTCTCAGTTTAAGCCCAAATGGTCAACAACTGGCTACTGCTGGAGAAGATCGTACTATGCGTTTATGGAATTTACAGGGTGAGCGGTTGGCAGAATTTTCAGCAAATTCTCGGAACGTTATTTTTGGTCCAGATGGTCAACGATTAGCTACCGTAGGAGTTGATGGTAATGCTAAGTTAAGTTATGGCAAATTGAAACGTTTGAGGAATTGTTGAAGCAGGGTTGCGGTTGGGCGCGTGATTATCTGAAAAATAATTCTAATGTTAATGAGAGCGATCGCACTTTGTGTAATGATATCGGCACTCAAAAGTGAACTATTCGCGCTACCGAAGGCTGCTTTCAACTTCGCACAGTCAAACACAACTGTTCAAGAAATCATATTATGTCCGGTTAAACACTTGTCATTGCGAACGAAGTGAAGCAATCCCATAGACTTTGTGATTGCTTCACTTCGTTCCACTGCGTTGCACTCGCAATGACATAATTTGCCGGACATGATATCAAAACCCTTGCAGGGCATACTAACAAGGTTTGGGCGCGAGTTTCTCACCCAATGGTAAAACAGTGGCTTCTGCATCCGGCGATGGGACAGTAATTTTGGGGAATTTTGATTTAGATAATTTATTAATTAATATGTGTGATTTAATACTAAAAATTCCAGTAAAAATTCTGAAGTTAATGTGAAAGATCGGAAATTGTGCAATCTAATTGGGAATAAGCGTTCACCGATTTTTTGCACTAGTCAGCGACTCTCACCAAGGGTTATAAATGTAGCTCTTATTTTCCTTGAGAATTTATATAAACTATTCCAACTAAGTGAATAGGTTGATTGAACCTGAACCTATTTAAAAGTGGAAGCAGAGAAAACAATTACCTTAAGGTGTTCTTTCTGCATTACATCGCACTTTACAAATAACTGCTGTTGTTGCAGGTATCTCGGCAAATACCCAAAGTCAACCTATTAATTATTGACACTCTCACAAAATTACAAGAGGAATAACTTAAATGTTGAATCAACGTGTTTTGGCTGGTCTATTGGCTGTTTCAACCGTAATGACTACTCTTGCTGTTAATGCTTCTCCTTCTTCTGCTGCTATTAGAATCGATGTTTCTCCATCTTATACGGCTACCAAATTTACTAAGAAGATGACACTAGCTAAACGCCCTCCTAATATTTTGGAATGGAACCGAAAATACCGCAAGTTTTGTGCAACAGTTACAAAAGCTCCAATTTGTAAGAGATAATAACCTTTAAGTAAATTAAAAAACACCTACCTAAAAAGTGTACTGCAATTATTAAAACCAATACTTACAGTACACTTTTATTAACTGTAGCCGTATGCGCGTAAGCAGGTATGTTCAATCTGTTGATTGCCAGTCATGGAATAAGTTATCAGGCTTATTTGATAAAAGCTTAGTAAATTGCTGAAAAGGGATAAATATTTCTAATATTCTGAAAAAAGATTTTTCAGAAATTAGCTTTTTGCTTTATATAGATAGGACTTACGCACAACATAACGAAAGTAGCAGTAATTCATGAATTACCGCTACCGAATAATCAACTTTTCAGTCATATTTTGCGTAAGTCCTAGTAGAAATGTTTAGTTGTTAGACATTAGAATAGGAAAAATTTAAATGTTAGACACATTTGGTGCGTTTGAACAAGGTTTTATCTTATCTCAAAAAGCACTTGATTATTTAATGGAATGGAATACTGAAGCTGAAATTGCTTCTAGTATTTCTCAGACAGCCCAACAAGTTGTTGAAATATTGGTTAATGTTCCTGGTATGACAATGGCTCATAGTAGAGATTTTCAAAGATCAATGCCCCATTTTACGCTAAAAGATAAAACTGTGGTTAAAATTTACATAAATCCAGCACAAGTAAAACATATATTTTTAGCAGACTGCAACCATAAAATGGTCTTTGGAGGTTACGTAGGTTGGATTCACACAAAAGAACTAAATAAAGCTATAGATAATATAAAGAAAAATTTTAACTAATTACTAATTCGTAATAATCAAAGGGTGATAGTGATGATAGTTAAAAATCACGATCTAAATAATTGAGAAAAACCCTACTAAAAATGAAGAGATTTTTTTAGACCATCTATTAAAATCGCTAAATCAATCTCGATTCACAAAAATTGCTCTCAGGGGCAGCACCATCGCTACGTATGTTGCCGACAGGCAGTTGATTATGGTGGCGATAAGTGCCAGCAACTAGCAGGAGCCGCACTTGATAAGTTTGTGAGCCAGCAGGTTTTACAAGCGCTTGAGCCTGCGGCTTTAGAACTATCTTTGGAGACAGCATCCCATCTCGAACAAGAAGTTAGTTGGGCTGTCGAAGCGTTGGCGAAGCCCGCCGTAGGCATCGCTCGTCTTGGCGGCTACCTAGAACATCGAAGCAAAACACCAATTGGTATCCAGGTACTGTGGCGAGGTTGGTTAAAATTACACGACCTCTGTGTTCGCGTAGCGTCTCGTAGAGAAGGTTGGCAGCTTGCAAAAGAGACTTAACGGGAAAAGTCAGATATCTGACCTCTACTAGCTCACCTCTTACCAGGGATCACAAAATTTACTCAATGTTATGAGTTTTTACATAGCAGTTAAAGTATTTGAGAATATCCGAAATGCCCAGTAAAGATTGATAACTGAGTTTAAGCTGTTAAAGCTTTTTTGGGACAGTTAGATCGAGTTTGGGGCAACGAGGTAAAAAAACTAGGCGAGAGGTGACAAATTGGGGTATAAGGTTACGTAAAGAACTATTATCGTCACCTAGTTTTTATGTCCGGTCGCATCCTGAAAGTCAATAATAATACTTTGCCTTCCGTGCTGGATTGGTGGACTCAGCCGGATGTGTTGGCGATGTTGTTGTCGGAGAAGCGTAGTGAGTCCACGCGGAAAGCTTATGATCGGGACATTAAAGATTTTTTTACCAAGATGTTTGCGGTGGAATCGACGGCGGAATGGGTGGTGCGATTTTTGGCACTGCCGGGGGCGCAAGCACTCTTGTGGGTGGTCAAGTACAAAGCCAAGATGATTGAGCAGAGGTTATCGGAGGCCACGGTTAACCGGCGGTTGTCAGCTCTACGGGCGCTGGTGCATAAGGGTAGAGTGTTGGGGGTTTGTGGTTACACCTTGGAGGATATTAAGGGTGAGACTGTCATTAAATACCGAGATACCAGTGGTGTTACTCCCCAGGAATTTAAGCAGATACTTTTGACTTGCGATCCAACAACGGCGAAGGGGGTCAGGGATTATGCTTTGCTGCGCTTGCTTTGGGATAATGCGCTACGACGGGGGGAGATTGCGAAGTTAAAGATGGGGGATTTTGACCGTCAAAATAGCAAACTGCTGATTTTGGGTAAGGGAAGGGGTAGTCAACGGGAGACGATTGATTTAACTCCTAAGACTAGGGATGCAATTTGTTATTGGTTGGCGTTTCGGGGGTTGGCATCAACTAAGGATGCGTTGTTTGTGGCGTTGGATCTGAATACGCCGGGGCATCCTTTGACGGATACGGGGATTGCCAAGATGGTAAGAACACGGGCGAAAAAGGCGAATATTAGTAAGCCGTTAAGTCCGCACCGCATTCGGCACAGTTCGATTACGGCGGCGTTGGATGCGGGGCAGAGTGTGCGGGAGGTGCAGAAACTCAGTCGGCACACCAAGTTGGAGACGTTAATGATTTATGACGATAATCGACAGCAGCACCAGTTGAAGGTGAGTAGCGTGCTGGCGGATTTGGTTTGATGGTGTCTAGTTGCCAATCGGAACTAAGAGGAGTGCCAGTTTTTTGCGTACAACAAATATGAAATACAGGTTTTTAGATATTCAGTGCTGGTGGCTGGTAGATAGCAACTTTGCCCCATACCCTTGTATTGCCTGAACTAGCTGTAAAATCGACATAAGCATCCAATGTTAGAATAACTGACCTTACTCCAATTGGTAGTATAGTTCTTACTTTAACCGCCAATATATAAGTTTAATAAAGTAGAATTTGGAGAATGGCGAAATGATTATCAACCGACCCCAATGGCAACTATCACTAATAGAATCAGACAACAGAATCAGTGCGGAGTTAGTGGTGTTTGATGAGCAAATATTCTCCAACATTTTGGCAGCAATCCAACGTGATTGGCAGCAGGTGGTTCAGGACTTCTACACTGCTGAAAGAAGAAATTTCAACACCATTACTCCACTTGGTGATTTAGAGACAATTGAAATTGTTCAGCCGCTAACAATCAAAGTCAAAGATGATTATATTATGGGCAGGAATCAGGTAAGTTGTTTGCTGTGGGCGATGAGAGATTTACTTGAACCTAGAGAGTCTGTTGAACTACGTAAAATTTGCAACTCTCGCAAAAAACCTGACAGTAATATTTTTCAATTGCACGGTTGAGCTTAATCTAACTCGGCAAGCAGTTCATCGCCAATTAAAAGACTGAGAAGCAAACAATAATCATCTAAGAAATGTCTAAAAAGCTCTGTTCACAGACATTTTATTCACGATTATACATTGCTGTTTGACACAAATTCATATATTAGTAACTATCTGATTTTCTGACGGATGTTTGTAATGAGGCTGATTAATCGAGGGACATAAATAGTCAAAAGAATTATCAGTATGTTCAAGTTGCATATTCCGGGGTGCATTTAAAGCAATGACTGCATCGCCAATCTTTTCACAACGCTTGCAGTCACAGGCTGCTGCTCCTTGAGCCAATATCTCTTTTAGGTTACTGGCAATATTGATAAATCCCCTAGTTTTTGAATTTTTGGGTAGTTGGGAGGCAATTTGAACTAATTGCTCAATTTCTGAAGGGTATTGCACTAACAGAAACTGGTCAATTTGACATTTGCTACGACAAGTCTTTACATCTCCAAATTCATCAGCAAACTGCTTTAATCCTGTTGCTGCATTTTGCAAATCAAGGTTAAGCGCTCCTTGGGCGCGGGCGCAGGCGGTAGGATCTGTGTTGGTATTGTTAAACTTTTTTCTGAGTAGAAGTTCAAAACGTTTGATATAAATTCCTAAAATAGCAAGGGCTTTTTCTTTATCTTGGGGACTGCTAAAGTTAAGTTGATGCGTGCTAAAAAGTTGGGGTATAAGTTGTAAAATAGCTTTGAGTTCGCTAGTCTTAAATCTATTACTCCACAGAGTAATAGCATCTCCAATATTGTTGATAGTTTCTAGACGCAGGACAAAGTAGAAGGAAATAAGATTAATCAGATAACTTCGCTTCATCTCCATCTGAACATAGTTAGAGATATAAAGCGGTTGGTCAGTAAATTGAGATTCAAAATACTGCTTATAGACTTGTGTACCTAGTAGCAGAGAACGTAGAACCGAGGTGTCTAAAAAGTGTTGAGGAACAGAATTATCATCCATCCTGGGTTATTCCTCGTCTTCATCTGTCTCTAAATCATCGTCAATTTTTACCCCGAATGGTAGGGTATCAAAACCTAAGTTTTCTAAAGTTAAAATGGCTGACTCGACTGAGGAATTGTTGATGGTTTCTTGATTCACTAGGGATGTAAGTAATTCACAAACTCCCTTGTATTGATTGGCATTGTAATCAATCCATCTGTTTTCAAAGAAGAGTGCATCATGCAGCGCCATTACCACTTCTGTATAGGGGTCGAAAGGTAATTTATCGCGCAACTTCCGCATGGTACGCAGTAGATTGTCTGCATAGACAGCTGCTATTGGTTCTCCAGTGTATTGTTGGAGTTTTTGTAAATCTACTAAGAGAGTTTTGGTAATTTCTACTCCTGAAACTTCTAAGACGGTCTGTTCAATATTCATTGTTTTTATTTGACAATAAGTTCAGTTTATTCGGAGCTAATTGACATTTTATGGGGTAGACTTATGGGATGAACCCGCAGTTCAGATCCGCTCTGTACCAACCCTAGCGGCAATACCTAAGTCTACAGGTTATTCTATTTTCTAGTCTATTAATTTTATTCCTCAAGATACTCTACCATCGCCGTCAGGTCTGCCATAGCCCGATCAAATCGATTTAACAAAGCTTGGGCTACTTCTGGATCAGCGTTGACGGTTGCTAGTTTTTCCCGTACACGACGGTCAAGGGCTTCTAGCCACAATGACAAGCCTGTATGCCGAATTGCTGATAATAACCCCATGTTGGTGAGGACAGCCAAATGAAAACCAAGTTGGTCTTGTCCGCCATAGCCTAGATATCCGTTACTCAGTTCCAGCTTTTCTGGGGTAAATTCTAAATACTGTTCAAAGGTAATACCAGCTTTTTCTAGCTGGGGTTGGGGCAATGAAGGGTGAGATTGAGTCATAACACAATTCTTTTAAGTAATATTTGTGTGGAATTCGAGGGAATGCTCCTGCTCAATGAGTTTTTCCTAGTAGTAGGACAACACTACCCACGATGGTTAATCATACTCTTTGTTCCTGGCATGGCCTGTGTCAACTCTATGGCGTACTATTGACATACAAACTCTGTAAGTTAGTATCTTTGTTACTTACAAACTTACAGAGTTACGAACAAACAGAGTTACGAACAAACAGAGTTACAAAGTTACGGAGTCAGGATGTGCATATTATTGCTGTTGTGAACGGAAAGGGAGGGTCAGCTAAGACGACAACTAGCGTCAATTTAGCAGCCATCCTTGCTGAGAAATCAAAAGTATTGTTGGTAGATGCAGATCCTCAAGGTTCTGCTACTTGGTGGGCAGAGCGCAATGAGCGAGATTTTGAATTATCTAAGGAAACAGATACGAATGAGTTGTTAAAACTTAAAAAAGTAAAAGGGTTTGATTTTATTATTGTGGACACTCCTCCGGCACTCCACTTTGAGGCACTGCAAATTACTATCGATGCAGCTGATTTTGTTTTGCTGCCATCTCCCCCAGCCCCAATGGATCTTCAGGCACTGATTGAAACTGTACAGGCATCGATCATGCCAGCAAATGTTAAGTTTCGAGTTTTATTAACTCGTGTTGATCCTCGTAGTTTGGGTAAGGCACTTGATGCTCAACAAGCACTCATGCAAGGAGGTATTCCTGCATTTAACGGTTTTGTCAGGGCTTATGCTGTTCATGAACAAGCTGTTCTTGATGGCATACCAATTACTCAAGTTCGCGGAAAAATAGCTCGTGAAGCTGAAGGGGATTATCGGCGTGTTGCTGATGAGCTTTTGAGAGAGGTAAATACTCATGGCTAAAGCACGTCGTCGTTTATCTGATCTTGTCCACGAAGAAACGCAAAAAATCAGAGAACCAAACTTACAGACTTCGGAAGTTACAAAGTCCGAAAGTTTATTAGAAAATCCAAGTGAAGCAGAAGACAAAGTTACAGACTTACAGACTTTGGAAGCTACAAACTCTGTAATATTATCCGAATCCGAACCTTTAAGCAAAGCAGACTCAACAGAACAACAGACTGCCAAGGTTACAGACTTACAGACTTCGGAAGCTACAAACTCTGTAACGTTATCCGAATGCGAACCTTTAAGTAAAGCAGACTCAACAGAACAACAGACTACCAAAGTTACAGACTTACAGACTTCGGAAGCTACAAACTCTGAAGGTTTACTGGAAACTCCGAGACAAGTAGAAGACAAAGTTACAGAACAACAGACTGCCAAAGTTACAGAGTTACAGACTTCTGGACTTACAAAGCCTGTAACTCTACCAGAATCTTCAAGTGAAGTAGAAAAAAGAGTTACAGAGCAACAGGCTTCCAATGTTACAGACTTACAGACTAATAAATATTCAGAGTCTGTTTCTTCTATGCAAATTGCTATTGAGCGGGAGGGTGAAGAAGTAAACAAAACTACAAAGTTACAAAGCTTGAAAGATACAGACTTACAGAGTACCGAACTTCCGAAGTATTTAAAATTGGAGCGTAAGGAAACACGATTGAGACAGGATCAGATTGACGCACTTACCGATCTCACCCGGAAATTAAATAGAACGAAACAAGTTAAAGGTGGTGAGAGACTTACAGATAATACTTTGATCCGTGTTGCAGTAGATTTACTGCTGAATAAAGCTTCGGAGCTTCAAGGTACTACAGAAGATGAGTTACGAAGCTCCTTAAATCTGTAAGTTCGAGAGTTTGGAAGTTTGTAACTTACAGAGTTTGTTATTAATTTATCTTGCCTGATGTGTGATCATCGCTGTCGATTCTCACTCCATTTGATGAGTTTGATTTCGACAAATAAAAAGTTAATCAACAATTTCCATGACATCTATATATCCCTGTTTTGTCAATCTAGGTGAAACCAATCTCTGAAAGCTTTTCGGAGCTTTACTTTTCAGCTTTTGGCTATACTTTTTAGTTTCTGCTAGAAAATAAAGGCTCAAAACTTGATTAAATCAAAGTTTCAGAGTTTCGCTTCGATTATTATTTTCCGAAAGTGATAAAACAGGGATATATACATGGCTAGTGTCGGTTGTTGCCATTGCCTACGGTGGGCTTCACTTGATCGGATAATATAATCCATCGTCACCAAAACGCCAACCACGAGAAGCGGGGTCTCTATGGCGGCTCCATGACTCAAATTCGGATGGACTTTTGCTTTCTCTCTCTCTGGAAAGGCTTAATTCATCAACACCCAATCTTCGAGCTAGATTTTCCCCAGTTAAAGACTGAATTTCTACTGATATACCATGAAACTGATGAGATGATGAAAATTGCCTTCTGCCTGTATTTCCCTGGTGTCGAAGCTGCCCTAGTGCATTGTTAAGTTGGGCAACGTTCTTGGCGACGGTTTCTAACTTTTCTTCCAAGTTACTTAGCTGTTGTGCTTGTTGTTCCGTGGATGTTGATTCTATACTTTGGGTGAGATGCCCCAAAACAGTTTCTATTTGCTGTAAGCGGTTCTCTATACTGCTTTCTATACTCGAAGTATTATTTACCTGATTTGCTTCCAGTGCTGAGAGTCGGCTAACTATCTGGTGTAGAACATTTTCTATACGATTGTCAGCAACTTCTGCCTGTCCAAGGATATGATGCAGACCCTGCACTACCAACTCCGTAGCTGACACTTGGCGTTTTTTTGCTTCGGCTCTGAGTAATTCAACTAAAGACTTGGGAAGTTTAAAATTTACTGATTCCCGTTCTATAGCCATTAAAATACCCATACTTGAGCAATACCTGTCCTTAGTTAGCTTACAGTGTACTGAAAAACAACTCAAACTATTTCTTCCCAATCCTCAACTTGTAAGCCATTCACCCGATTGAACTCAGATGTGTTGTGAGTGACCAGTATTAAATTCAGTAGACCGAACTGAGCGGAAGAATAAGGGTTTTAGCCTTCCTTGATAAGAGCCTTCAGCTTCTGTTTTCGGCAATATTTTATAAGTTGGATAGATAAGCGGGAAGCGTTCACTAGGCTGAAAGCCTTACTCAGCATACTTTTCTCTCATATGGACAAAGGCGAACGTGCTGAATTTGTTACAAAAACTTTACATGGTGATAAATTTTGCGTGTATCTTGTCTTTACCCCAAGAACAAGCCTCAACTGCTAAGTTGGCTCATTTTCGCCTTCCGAGAGGTATACTTAACACGGGTAACAAAAATTGCGCTTACAGCACCGAGTGCTAACAAACCTAACCCAGTAGAAGGTTCATGGACGGGCACAAGTTGCTGGTAAGCTGCGTCTGCCACTATCTTATGGAAAGCTGTTGTCGGTTCGAGCGAATACCAGAACAAATACTGGTTTTGAATATTAGGCTGAGTACCGCACAAAGTGATTTTGCTTGGATCTAATTGATCTAGACAAGAATCTTGCACATTTGTAAAACCATATTTCGCTGGATTGGAGAGAATTGCATTAAATAAAGAATTAACATCAAAAAGTTGAATTTTGACCCCATTATCTAGACTTTGATTTTGAATATTAATCAATTTAGCCAAATCGGCGTTATGTTCAGAAGTCAGAGTATTGAGCGGTGTGGCTAGAGGTGTGTCCTGTATATAAGGGTTTTTTCCCAAATCTGGTAAGTTAGGCACAAAAATGTTTTGAGCGCCGACTTTAACTAGCGAATTAATTGCTTGCGATAAATTACTAATTGTTTGGGTAGGTGTCTGATAAGGCTGAAAACTGTTTGTAACAGGAATGTAATCAGCAGCACCAGCCCACACTATATAAAGAGCATTCGGATCGGCAGTAGGATTAGTTGTTGTAAAGGCGTTTATCTCCTGCTGCAATCCCAATGCTAGTAAAGGGTCAGAAGTAAGATTGGCAAAAAGATTAGCGGTTCCCGTTGTAGCGTTTATATAGGCATAGTTAATGCCTTGGCTAGAGCTAGCACCCCCAAGAACAGCAGTGTAAGGAGTGGGGTTTAATCCTAGATATTGTGAGAGATAATCTATCCAGATTGGGCCATTAGAAGCACGTCCTTGATAGAAAGGTGGGGAAGAAGGTGAGGTTTGTCCCGTAGCATTGAAGAAGTTGCCAGTATCGGAGAGATCGTCGCCAAAGACAAAAATTTTATCGAATATAGCTGCCGAAACTTTGATCGGAAACATGCTAGATACAAGTAAAATTCCTACTGCTAGAATTGATTTTTTCATTTGGCAAAAGAATGGCATATTTTTCCTTAATTGAGCCTTTAACATTAAAAATTGAGCTATTGCTTTTAGATAAATAATTCTTTTGTGTGCCTGTAATTACATGATTGCAAGCTTTGGATGTTCCATTTGAAATGCCAGCTATCATTCGAGGTAAACATGGAGGTACTAGACAATTAATTAGAGGGAGGTATAGTTATCCACTAGCTACAATTTAAACCTATTCGGTTTCTGTTTGTGGCTTGATACTTTTTAAGTATTAACGTCTGGATTTATTTAGTATGCCACTATCTCAGTCTTTTAAGAATAAGTTCTATAAAAGTTTTTTATTATCTATTTACTCTTAAACAAAGAAGAGAGTTTTTACGTTAAGCAGTAGACCGTAACTATGGGGTTGCTTGTGAAATTTGTTTACCATCTAGCTAATTTTGCTTGATCTTTAACTCGGCTTTTATAAGCTTAGTTTATCATTCTCTCTAGAAATCATCTTTTGTGCATTTTCCGAAAAACGGTATCATAAACTACCATTTTTAGCGATCACCAAAGTTTTCGGTCTACTGACTTGAGTTAGTATTCAAGTTGGATGGTTTTCAAAAAGTTTGTGCCTCATTCAAACAGTCTCTTAATTTGTCTGCTAGGTCTTGAATATATGGGTTGGACATCATGGTAAGATGCTCCCCTGGTACGGTGTAAATTTTGACAGGCTTAACAGTTAATTTTTCCCAACCCAATGCAGAATTGGGACAATCTGAGGATAATGCAGCACTGGCTTTAAAAAGAATGACTTGGTTTGGATAAATCTGTGGAACATAGTTTTGAGCAGCTTGAAGATTCGCCTTGAAAACTTCTGCCAGAGGACGAAGATACTCAATTCCAGCATCGGTTGGCATAAGCCCAGCCATTTTTGCCCGCTCCAAGATGTAGTGTAGCTGCTGGTTGAAAGTTAGCTCTTTGAACTCATCGTCACACTCGACCAATTTTTTGCCAAAATAAACTCCGATAACGTGAGCAAAGTTGTTCAGGAGTACTGTGTGGTCAAAGTCGTTCTGACTCTCAAAGTTGGGAGCTTGACTGTCGAATAAGGCAAGCAGGGCTACCTGATGGCCTTGTTTTTGTAACTGAACAGCCATCTCAAAAGCTATAGTTCCGCCCAATGACCAGCCACCGAGTAGGTAGGGACCTTCTTTTTGAACGATGTGCATAGCCTTGATATAAGAAGTTGCCATCTCTTCAATGCTAGTCATCGGTGTATGTTGTCCATCCAACCCTTGAGCTTGCAGCCCATAGAAAGGTTGCTCCTCACCTAAATAACGGGCTAAATTGAGGTAGCTCACAACGTTACCCCCAGCTGGATGCACGCAAAAGAAAGGTTTTTTAGAACCATTAGGCTGAATTGCTACCAAATGAGACCAGCTTGAAGAATTAACTTGCTGACGAATAATGGTAGATAATTGTTCGATGGTCGCGTTTTGAAAAAGCGTACTTAGAGGTAAGCTTTGTCCAAATCGCTTGTGAATCTGAGCCATTAAACTGACAGCTAAGAGAGAATTCCCAAGGTCAAAAAAGTTATCCAAAACACTTATAGGATTAGTGTTCAGAATGTTTTCCCAGATTTGTGTAAGTTGAAGTTCCACAGAATCCCGAGGCGGGACAAAGGTATTTTGTAGCTGTACGTTGTGGGGTGCAGGCAATGCAAAGCGATCAACTTTGCCATTTGGCATCAGCGGCAGTGTTTCCAAGATGACGAAGTGTGATGGCATCATGTATTCTGGGATCTGTTGTTTTAAGAACTGGCGCAGTAGCTTGTCGGTGGGAGCTGGCTCAGTGTTGGATACCACGTAGGCGACTAGGCGCTTGTCCCTTAGAATATCTTCACGGGCGATGACACAAGAAGCTTGTACATCACCTAGTTGGCTCAGAACTGCCTCTATCTCTCCCAACTCAATGCGGAAACCACGGATTTTTACCTGATTGTCAATTCGTCCCAGGTATTCGATGTTGCCATCAGGTAAATAACGTGCCAAATCACCAGTTTTGTAGAGCCGGGAATGAGGGTCAGTGCTAAACGGGTTGGGGATGAATTTTTCAATTGTCAATTGTGGGCGGTTGAGGTAGCCTCTTGCTAATCCAGCACCAGCAATGTGCAACTCTCCTGCTACACCCACAGGTACTGGTTGCAGATATTCGTCTAAGATGTATATCTGTGTGTTGGCTATGGGCCTACCGATAGGTGGTGCAAAAGTTGTACCCTTTTCAATTAATGCAAAGGTCGAGTAAGTTGTATCTTCTGAAGGACCATAAAGATTGAAAATATATTTAACTATTTGTTGCTGGTAAATCTGCTGTACCAGTTGATTTTGTAGCGGTTCTCCAGCTAGGTTAACCGTGCTTACTCCCCCTGGTAAACCATTTATGCGAATTAACTCGGTGATGACGGAGGGGACTGTATTAATCAGTGTGACTTGTTCGGCAGCAGGTAAGGTAGGTAAATGTAAGGCATTCTCAGCCAAGATAACTTTTCTACCCCAGGATAGAGGTACAAATAACTCAAAAACTGATAAATCAAAACAGATTGAGGTACAAGCTAAAACACCAGCCAGTTGTTCTGGAGTAAATACCTCTTTAGCCCAAGCGACTAAGGCAACTGGGCTGTGATGTTCTATAGCTACTCCTTTTGGCTTACCTGTAGAGCCAGAGGTATAAAGGACATAAGCCAGGTTTGTGGGTTGAACTTGACTATGAACATTGTCTTTTGGAAATTGAGCGTAGGCGTAGTCTGCTGTAAGTATCGCATCCCAATTTTGATCTAAGTAAACTACCTGCGCTTGATGTTCAGGTAATTTCTCAACTAGATGCTGTTGTGTCAATAATACAGATATTTGGGCATCTGACAATGCGTAACCCAAACGCTCACTAGGATACCCTGGGTCAAGTGGTACATAAGCCCCACCCGCCTTGAGAATCCCTAACAATCCCACTACCATCTCTAAAGAACGCTCGATACAAATACCCACCAGCGTATCTGGTTTTACACCCAAAGACTGTAAGTAATGTGCCAACTGGTTAGCGCGATTATTCAACTGCTGATAAGTCAGTTGTTGGTTTTCAAACACCACTGCTACAGCATCGGGTGTACGTGCTACTTGCTCCTCAAACAACTGATGGATACACTTATCATAAGGATAATCCGCTTGAGTATCATTCCATTCCACCAACAACTGCTGTCGCTCAATTTTTGTAAGCATTGGCAATTGCGAAATCCGTTCCTCTGGATTAGCCACAATTCCTTCAAGTAATGTCACAAAATGCCCAGTCATCCGCTCAATAGTGTTGGCATCAAATAAGTCAGTGCTATACTCCCATACACCCACCAGTCCATCAGCAGTGTTTTGCATTGATAAAGTCAAATCAAACTTGGCAGTTGTACTTTCTACCACCAGTGGACTGACACTTAACCCAGTCAACTCTACTTCAGACATAGGTGCATTCTGAAGTGCAAACATCACTTGGAACAGTGGTGTATAACTGAGGTCTCTTTGTGGCTGCAATGTTTCTACCAGCATTTCAAAAGGCAAGTTCTGATGAGTGTATGCCTCCATTGCCATGAAGCGAACACGAGTCAGCAATTCGCTAAAGCTCGGATTACCTGCTAAGTTGGTACGCATCACTAAGGTGTTGACAAAAAAGCCTATCAATCCCTCTATCTCATTACGATCGCGGTTAGCAATAGGAGACCCCACCAAAATGTCTGCTTGTCCTGTGTATCGGTAAAGCAGAGTGTCATAAGTTGCTAACAGCGTCATGAACAAGGTAACTCCTTGTTCCTTGCTCAGTTGTATCAACCCTTGAGTGAGTTTCTCTGAAAGTGCAAACTTTTGATGTGTGCCAGCGAATGTCTGCACAGCAGGCCTAGGTCTATCAGTGGGCAGCACTAACAGGGCTGGTGCATCTTTTAGTTGTTGTTGCCAGTAATTCAGTTGGGTTTGCAATACATCCCCTTGCAACCAGTTGCGCTGCCAAATGGCAAAATCTGCGTACTGAATTGGCAGTGATGCTAGGGGTGAAGGTTGACCTTGAGAATAAGCATTGTACAGCACCGCTAATTCTTGGAGAAATACACCCGTTGACCAGCCATCACTGACTATATGATGCATACACACTAATAAAATGTGTTTTGTCTCAGACAGGATGATTAATGTTGCTCTGACTAACGCTTCACTTGTTAGATCAAAGGGTTGAATAAGTTGTTTTTGCGCTAATTGCTGTGTGGCAATCTCTTGTTCACTTGTGGATAAATGCTGATAATCAACAACTGAGACTATCCAATTTGTTTGTGTTTGAATGATTTGAGAAGGTTTTCCCTCAATAGTGATGAAGTTGGTGCGTAACGCTTCATGGCGATGAATAATTTCTTCTAAGCTTTGTTCTAAAGCTTTAACTGAGAGAGTTCCAACAATACGCAAAGTTAAGGGTATGTTGTATAAAGCACTGTTCGGCTCTAACTGGTCTAAAAACCACAAACGCTGTTGAGCAAATGACAGTAGTAATTCTGCATTATCAACCCTTGGTAAGATGGGTGAGGAAGTTAGTTCTAAGCCCTGTTGCTGTAACTGCTCAATTTCTTGTGCTAATTCGGCAACTGTCGCTGCTGCAAATAGGCTACGCAATGGTAGTTCTACTTTGAAGGTGTTACGTATGCGGGAAAGCAGTTGGGTTGCTAGTAGTGAATGTCCCCCAAGTTCAAAGAAGTTGTCGTAAATGCCCACTTGTTCTACTTTCAGCACTTGTGCCCAAATTTGTGCCAGCATATCTTCAATTGGGGTGCGTGGGGCGACAAATTTTTCTAGCAGTGTGCTGTCTAACTCCGGTTTTGGCAATGCGCGGCGGTCTATTTTGCCGTTAGATGTTAAGGGTAAGGATTCCAGCATCATAAAAGTGTTTGGCACCATATAGCTGGGGAGTTGGTTGGCGAGGAACTGACGTAGTTCTGCGGCTGTAGAAGATTGTTTCACCTTCGGTACTACGTAAGCCACTAAACGTTTGTCGTCAAGTTCATCCTCTCGTATCACCACCACGCTTTCCCAAACAGCTGGGTGTTGCGCCAGTAGTGCCTCAATTTCTCCCAACTCAATGCGGAAGCCACGAATTTTCACTTGTTGGTCAATTCGTCCTAAATACTCTAACTCGCCATTGGGCAAATACCGCGCCAAGTCTCCTGTTTTATATAATTTTGAATTGTCAAAAGGACTAGATATAAATCTTTGCGCTGTAAGTTCCGGACGATTGAGATAGCCACGCGCCACCCCTGCACCACCAACGTACATTTCACCAGGAACACCAATCGGCACTGGCTGTTTATACTCATCCAGCACATACACCTGTAAGTCACGAATCGGACGACCAATTACACTTGCTGTGCTATTCAAATCGGCTTTGCTCAATGGACGGTAGGTGACGTGTACAGTAGTTTCCGTAATCCCGTACATATTTACTAACTGTGGCAATTGGTCGCCGTGACGCTCAAACCAAGGCTGTAAACTCTTGAGTTCTAGGGCTTCTCCACCGAAAATAACTAGGCGTAAGTTCAAATTGCCAGTAGTTGCCGTTGACTGTTCGGCTTGAATCAACTGACGGAAAGCTGAAGGTGTTTGATTGAGAATTGTGACTTTCTCTTGAGTTAATAACTCGAAGAAGGATTCGGGCGATCGCGTCACTAAATAAGGCACTACTACCAGTCGTCCACCATACAGTAAAGCACCCCAAATTTCCCAAACAGAGAAATCGAATGCATAAGAGTGGAATAGTGTCCAGACATCTTGAGCGTTGAAGCTATACCAAGAGTTTGTTGCTTCAAATAGACGAACTACATTTGAGTGATTGACTAAAACGCCCTTGGGTTTGCCTGTAGAACCGGAAGTGTAGATGACATAAGCTAGGTTATCGGATGTAGTGGTGTTTAGAGAGTTTGACTCGCTTTTTTGAGCAATTTTTTCCCAGTCGCTGTCTAAGCAGATGACACGCGCCTGATGTTTGGGAAGAGAATTTACTAATTGCTGTTGGGTTAACAACACTGAAACTTGAGCATCTTCTAAGATAAATTGCAAACGCTCAGTCGGATACTCAGGGTCAAGTGGCACATAAGCCCCACCCGCTTTAAGAATACCTAATATTCCTACGATTGTTTCTAGCGATCGCTCTACACACAACCCCACCACCACATCTGGCCCCACACCCAAAGTTTGTAGATAATGTGCTAGCTGATTTGCTTTGGCGTTCAACTCCCGGTAAGTGAACTGTTGATTTTCATACACTACCGCCACTGCATCCGGGGTGCGCTCTACCTGCTCCTCAAATAGTTGATGGATGCACTGATCTTGGGGATAATCTACCTGAGTATCGTTCCATTCAACTAATAACTGATGCTGCTCAACTTGTGTCAACAGAGGCAATTGAGAAATCCGTTCCTCTGGATTAGCAATAATACCTTCAAGCAACGTCATAAAATGACCAGTCATTCGCTCAATAGTACTGCTATCAAACAAATCAGTGTTATATTCCCAAAGCCCCACCAGTCCAGTACCAGTATTCTCCATTAGTAAGGTAAGATCAAACCTGGAAGTTGTACCTTCTACTACCAGTGGACTAACGGTTAACCCAGTCAACTCCAATTGAGACATGGGAGCATTTTGGAGGACAAACGCCACCTGAAATAGTGGTGTATGGCTAAGATCCCGTTCTGGCTGTAATGCTTCTACTAACATTTCAAAAGGTAAATCCTGATGAGAGTATGCATCCATCGCCATTTCCCGAACACGATCCAGTAACTCACAGAAACTAGGATTGCCTGATAAGTCTGTACGCATCACTAAGGTATTGACAAAAAAGCCAATTAACCCTTCAATTTCACTGCGATCGCGATTTGCGATCGGTGAACCAAGCAAAATGTCTGCCACACCTGTGTAGCGGTAAAGTAGAGTATCATAAGCTGCCAACAGCGTCATGAACAAGGTAACTCCTTGCTCTTGACTTAACTGTATTAAGCCACTAGTTAACTGCTTGGAAAGTGCAAACTGTTGATATGCCCCTGCAAAACTCTGCACAGCAGGTCTTGGTCGGTCTGTAGGAAGCGACAATAAACCTGGTGCATCTGCCAGTTGTTGTTGCCAGTAACTCAATTGGCTTTGCAGAATATCTCCTTGCAACCACTGTCTTTGCCAAATTGCGAAATCTGCGTACTGAATCGGTAGTGGTGCTAATGATGACGGCTGACCTATTGAATAAGCATTGTACAGTACTGCTAACTCCTGAACAAATACACCCATTGACCAGCCATCAGAGACAATGTGATGCATACACACTAACAAGACGTGTTCTGTCTTATTAAGCACTACTAATGTCGCTTTAATTAATGCTTCAGTTGCTAGGTCAAAGGGTTGAATAAGTTGTTTTTGCGCTAATTGCTGTGTGGCAATCTCTTGTTCACTTGTGGATAAATGCTGATAATCAACAACTGAGACTATCCAATTTGTTTGTGTTTGAATGATTTGAGAAGGTTTTCCCTCAATAGTGATGAAGTTGGTACGTAACGCTTCATGACGATGAATAATTTCTTCTAAGCTTTGTTCTAAAGCTTTAACTGAGAGAGTTCCAACAATACGCAAAGTTAAGGGTATGTTGTATAAAGCACTGTTCGGCTCTAACTGGTCTAAAAACCACAAACGCTGTTGAGCAAATGACAGTAGTAATTCTGCATTATCAACCCTTGGTAAGATGGGTGAGGAAGTTAGTTCTAAGCCCTGTTGCTGTAACTGCTCAATTTCTTGTGCTAATTCGGCAACTGTCGCTGCTGCAAATAGGCTACGCAATGGTAGTTCTACTTTGAAGGTGTTACGTATGCGGGAAAGCAGTTGGGTTGCTAGTAGTGAATGTCCCCCAAGTTCAAAGAAGTTGTCGTAAATGCCCACTTGTTCTACTTTCAGTACTTGTGCCCAAATTTGTGCCAGCATTTCCTCAATAGGTGTGCGCGGGCTGACATATTTTTCTATTCGTTCGCTGTGTAAATCTGGTGTGGGTAAAGCGTGGCGATCTACTTTGCCGTTGGGAGTGAGTGGTAGCGACTCTAACACCACAAAAGCATTTGGCACCATGTACTCTGGGAGTTTTGCTTTCAGGGAGTGACGCAGTTCGCTAATTGTGGTTGTACAGTGCTGATCTGCTACCACATAGGCAACTAGGCGTTTATCACCAGGGGTATCTTCGCGGGCGATGACACAAGAAGCTTGTACATCACCTAGTTGGCTCAGAACTGCCTCTATCTCTCCCAACTCAATGCGGAAACCACGGATTTTTACCTGATTGTCAATTCGTCCCAGGTATTCGATGTTGCCATCAGGTAAATAACGTGCCAAATCACCAGTTTTGTAGAGCCGGGAATGAGGGTCAGTGCTAAACGGGTTGGGGATGAATTTTTCAATTGTCAATTGTGGGCGGTTGAGGTAGCCTCTTGCTAATCCAGCACCAGCAATGTGCAACTCTCCTGCTACACCCACAGGTACTGGTTGCAGATATTCGTCTAAGATGTATATCTGTGTGTTGGCTATGGGCCTACCGATAGGTGGTGCAAAAGTTGTACCCTTTTCAATTAATGCAAAGGTCGAGTAAGTTGTATCTTCTGAAGGACCATAAAGATTGAAAATATATTTAACTATTTGTTGCTGGTAAATCTGCTGTACCAGTTGATTTTGTAGCGGTTCTCCAGCTAGGTTAACCGTGCTTACTCCCCCTGGTAAACCATTTATGCGAATTAACTCGGTGATGACGGAGGGGACTGTATTAATCAGTGTGACTTGTTCGGCAGCAGGTAAGGTAGGTAAATGTAAGGCATTCTCAGCCAAGATAACTTTTCTACCCCAGGATAGAGGTACAAATAACTCAAAAACTGATAAATCAAAACAGATTGAGGTACAAGCTAAAACACCAGCCAGTTGTTCTGGAGTAAATACCTCTTTAGCCCAAGCGACTAAGGCAACTGGGCTGTGATGTTCTATAGCTACTCCTTTTGGCTTACCTGTAGAGCCAGAGGTATAAAGGACATAAGCCAGGTTTGTGGGTTGAACTTGACTATGAACATTGTCTTTTGGAAATTGAGCGTAGGCGTAGTCTGCTGTAAGTATCGCATCCCAATTTTGATCTAAGTAAACTACCTGCGCTTGATGTTCAGGTAATTTCTCAACTAGATGCTGTTGTGTCAATAATACAGATATTTGGGCATCTGACAATGCGTAACCCAAACGCTCACTAGGATACCCTGGGTCAAGTGGTACATAAGCCCCACCCGCCTTGAGAATCCCTAACAATCCCACTACCATCTCTAAAGAACGCTCGATACAAATACCCACCAGCGTATCTGGTTTTACACCCAAAGACTGTAAGTAATGTGCCAACTGGTTAGCGCGATTATTCAACTGCTGATAAGTCAGTTGTTGATTTTCAAACACCACTGCTACAGCATCGGGTGTACGTGCTACTTGCTCCTCAAACAACTGATGGATACACTTATCATAAGGATAATCCGCTTGAGTATCATTCCATTCCACCAACAACTGATTTCGCTCGGGCTTACTCAACAGGGGTAACTCTGATAACTGTTGCTGGGGATTAGCCACAATTCCTTCGAGCAGTAATTGAAAATGCCCCGCCATCCGAGTAATCGTAGCAGCATCAAATAAATCGGTGTCGTATTCCCATACCCCTACCAACTCCAGATCTGTTTCTAGTATTGATAAAGTTAAATCAAACTTGGTCGTGTCAGTTTCTACTGTCAACGAGCTCATACTCAACCCAGTCATATCTAAAGCACTCATCGGCACATTTTGCAGGTCGAACATCACCTGAAATAGGGGTGTATGGCTTAAAGAACGCTCTGGTTGTAATGCTTCTACCAACTGCTCGAAGGGGATGTCTTGATGTGTATAGGCTTCTAGGGCTACCGATCTTACTCGCGACAGTAATTCGGCAAAACTGGGGTTGCCTGATAAATCGGTTCGCATTACCAGGGTGTTGACGAAAAAGCCAATCAATCCTTCAATTTCCTGGTGCTGGCGGTTAGCTATCGGCGTCCCTACACAAATGTCATCGCTGCTAGTATAGCGGTAGAGCAAGGTATCAAATGCCGCCAATAAGGTCATGAACAGAGTTACACCTTGCTGCCGACTCAATAACCGCAGTGCTTGCGATAGTTCCACTGGAATTGTGATCTGTTGATGAGATCCTCGGAAAGATTGGAATGCTGGTCGCGGGCGATCTGTTGGCAGTGCCAATAATGTGGACACCCCAGCTAGTTTTTTTTGCCAGTAATTAAGTTGAGATTCTAGGACTTCACCCTGCAACCACTTGCGCTGCCAAGCGGCAAAATCTACATACTGAACCGATAGTTTTGGTAATGGTGAAGGTTGACCTTGAGAATAAGCATTATACAGTGCGGCTAACTCTCGGACAAACACTCCCATTGACCAACCATCGGAGATGATGTGGTGCATGGTCAGCAACAAGACGTGTTCTGTCTGATGAACTTGCACCAGTTTCGTCCGCACTAACGGCTCTTGCGCTAGGTCAAAGGGTTGCTGGGCTGAATCGGTTCCTAAGCGAGTCGTTTCTAGTTCTCGTGCTGCTTCTGGTAGAGATTGTAAGTCGATCACCTCCAGCGTCAAATTGTGGGTGGCAGCGATGACTTGCACTGGAATACCATCTGTGGCGGTAAAGTTGGTGCGTAAGGCTTCGTGGCGACGGATGATCTCATTGATACTCTCTTGCAGAGCCACCACATCGAGTTGACCGGCCATACGTAGGAATACCGGAATGTTGTAAAAGGCGCTGTGGGGCTGTAATTGGTTTAAAAACCACAATCTCGCTTGAGCAAATGACAAGGGTAGTTCCCCATCTCTGGCAATTGGTCTTAACGGTGGTGCGGTTAATTGCTCATCTGGCTGGATGGCTAGTTGAATAATTTGTGCTAACTTGGCGACTGTGGGATGTTGAAATAAACTCCTTAATGGGATTTCTAACGAAATGGTGGAACGCACTTGCGCGATCACTTGGGTTGCTAGTAACGAATTTCCGCCTAATTCAAAGAAATTGTCGTGGATACCTATTTGCTCAACTTTGAGGATGTTTGCCCAGATGAAGGTTAGCATTTCCTCAATCGGAGTTCGCCCAGCTTCAAACTCTAGCTTCTGGTCGGAACGCATTTCTGGTGCAGGCAGTGCTTTGCGATCAACTTTGCCATTTGGTGTCAGTGGGAGTGCTTCCAAGATGACGAAGTGTGATGGCACCATATAGGCGGGTAATTGCTCTTGCAAGAATTCACGCAGATGAGCGATCCTTATCTGTTGCCATCCCGGTTGTGATAGCTTGAACTCAATGGGGTCATGGACTTCCGATGGACTGGCAGGATAGTGCTCAATAGTAGGCACGACATAGGCTACTAATTGCCGATTGGCTGACTCACCAACAGAGGTGACTAAGGTTTGCTGGACAGATGGATGCTGACCGAGCACGGACTCGATCTCACCCAGCTCGATGCGAAAACCGCGAATCTTTATCTGATGGTCAAGGCGCCCCAGAAACTCAATGTTGCCATTGGGGAGGTAGCGGCCTAAGTCCCCGGTCTTGTAGAGTCGCTCTCCAGTGACAGGATGGGTGATAAAACTAGTGGCGGTGCGCTCCTCATCCTGCCAGTATCCCCGAGCTAATCCAATGCCACCGATGTAGAGTTCCCCAGGCACCCACACTGGACGGGCGTTTAACCGATCATCGAACACAACAAAGGTTTGATTGACCAGTGGCTTACCGTAGGGAATACTGCTCCAGCTTGGGTCTACCTCATCAATAGGATAGCAGATTGACCAGATGGAGGCTTCGGTTGCTCCTCCCAAACTGACAATCTCCATCTGTGACCACAGTTGTCGCAACTGTGCTGGTAAGCTTAACGGGAGCCAATCACCGCTCAGGAGAGCTAAGCGCAGACCCTGTGGTGGCGTCATCCGCTCCCTGCTGAGATAGTCAGCTAGCATTTGCCCCAACGCTGGTACTGTATTCCAGAGGGTGACATGATGTTGTCTCATCAACTCCACCCAATGGGCAGGTTCCTTCACTTCAGTTACCCCCGGCATGACAATCGTGCCTCCGGCCGCTAACACGCCAAAGATGTCATAGACGGACAGGTCAAAGTTGAGGGCTGAAAGAGCTAACACCCGATCTGCTGGGCTCACACAGAAGCGGGAATTGATATCTAGCAGAGTATTGACAGCACTGCAATGGTCGATAGCCACGCCCTTGGGAATCCCGGTAGAGCCAGAAGTGTAGATGACATAAGCCAAATCCTCTGGTGTCTGCACCCAGGCTAAGGGCAGAGTTGGCTCCTGAGATTGCATCCTCTCATCTATTAGCATCACTGGGATTAACCCAACCCAGGCGCTGGTTGCCACTAAGGGATCATCCGTGACAATGACACGGGCTTGACTTTGCTCCAATAGTTGCTGCTGACGTTGGGATGGTAACTGGGGATCTATTGGCACATAGGCGGCTCCCGACATCAACACTCCCAACACCGCAGCTACCTGTTTCCAACCCTTGGATATGACTACTGCTACCAATGAGTTGGGTTTTGCCCCTAACTGCTGTAAACGATGACCAACCTGATTGGCTAGTCTCCATAATTCTTCATATGTCAATACTCGCTCTGGTGAAATCACGGCGGGTGAGTGCTTTCTGAGTTCTGCTTGTTTGGCGAATAACGTATGTAGCAACTCACCGCTATTGGGTGCGGGCGTTTGATTGACCCCTGCCCTTTGCTCTAGTTGGTAAGCTGGCACTAATTGTCGTTGGGGTTGCTGCCAAACGGCTTCTTTTGTTGCTAACTCGACCAATAATTGACAATATGTTTCAAACATATCGTCTATCATTTCCTCTGGGAATAAGTCTGCCACCACATCCCAATTAAACACTAATCTCTCTTCTTCCTCTGATACTTGATGATCTAGCCACACCTGCGGGGTTTGGCTGACACCATAAACTATTTCACCTAGTTGATTTAATCCGTTGGCGGTGTTGGTCAAAAAATTATGTGTTAAAGCGCTAGTGAAAACTACTGGCATCATGGCTCGGTGCGTACCGCCTTGTCGTCGCGCTAATTCTCGCATTACCTCGACACCACTAACATAGCGATGGTCTAAATCCTGCCACAATTGTTGCTGTAGTCGGAGGGCACGGTTGCCAAATGTTTCTGAGGTGGAGTTATTTACTTCCAGTAACGTTACTGATGTGAAGTCGCCCACAATCTCATTCACTTGGGGATGCAACGGTAGGCGATTAAACAGGGTGAGATTGATAGTAAATTTTGGACTCTTACTCCACGCCGTCAGCACCTCGGCAAATGCTGCTAGCAATACTCCAGATGGGGTTAATCCCACTGCCTGGGCACGCTGTTTTAATTGTTGCCACTTCTGTTGGTCTAATTGAGCACTGTGACGCACAAATGTTGGCTGTTTGAGGACACTCTTTGCTAAGGGTAATTCCGGTGCTGGGGGTAAAGTATCTAATCGGTTCCACCAGTAGCTTTGTGCCCGTTGATATAATTGTGTTTCTTTTACCTGTCTCTCTGCTAGAACATAGTCCCGGAATGATAGTTCTAATGGCGGCAGTTGAGTTTCTGGGTTCTGGTAAAGTTGATTCAACTCTTTTAACAACTGCTGTAAACTCCCTAAATCTGCCATTAGCAGATCGAAACTCACGTGAAGTCGATATCGCTTTTGGTCAAAACGAGTGGCTCGGATCTCAAATAGTGGCCATTTATCAGGTGGCAGCACCTGGTGAGACATTTGCTCGCGAATCTCTTCACATTTAACGACTGCAACTTCAGGTTCGAATTCTTGTAAATTTAATATTTCAATCTCATAGGGCGGAACCGCCTTTAAAATTTGTTGCTCGCCACTGGGTAGCACAACCGCCCGTAGCATATCGTGACGTAAAATTAACTTTTGCCAAGCCTCTTTGAAAAGTTTTATATCTAAATTATTACTGTCAATTTCTATGTAAGCATGGGTAGCAACATTACCCAACTCGAAGGTACTACTGCGACCCAGCCAGTAAGCCTGCTGGATATCTGTTAGAGGAAAAGGTTGATAGTGCTGCTCTGGCCTCGCTTTAATAGGGGGTAAGGAAGAATCATAACCACCTATTGTGTTCTGGCGTAGCAACTCAATAACATCTGCCTTATGAGTGGTAAGTGTATCAAGTAATTCTTGTGTCAGTACTCCCTTATGAGCACGAATACGCAGTTGATCTCCTTCCACCCAAAGCTTTACTTTTCGATTAAAAAGCTCAATTATAAGTTCATTTTTGTTCATAAAATTTATAAAATTATTTCTTCTAAATTGTCAGTTAATTCGTTGGATGGCTGTTCTGATTGGATTAGGCTTGTCAATGCTAATTGCTCAATTAGAGCTAAAGCTAATTGAACGACGCTAGAGCTCTCAGCAATTTTTCGTATCGGCAGTTCTATCCCCAGTTCATTTTTGATTTTGTTCTTAAAATCAATGCTCATCAAAGAATCAAATCCTAATTCATTTAATGATTGGTTTGGATCTATCTGTTGGGATGAGCTAATTCCAAGAACTTTAGCTACCCCATCTTGAAGATAAGCAACTAAAAGTTCCAAACGTTCGTTTGCAGAAGCTTCTTTTAAACGACGTATCAATTCGATTTGCTTAACTTGTGATTGGCCATCTTTTACTTGTTGCTGCAATTGGTAAACAAACTCAGAGAAGAAGGGGGGTTCACCACCGGGCGGGAATTGCTGTAGAAATTTTGACCATTTTACAGGTAAAACTCCAACTTGAACTGAGGATTGCAATAGCAAATAATCTAATACCTGCAATCCCTCCTTAGAATTTATGAACTCCATCCCTTTCCTCCCAAGAAGCCGCTCACCTTCCCGGCGATCAGGTTCGGGTGTCGATTCTTTTAGCGACCAAACCCCCCAGTTGATGCTTAATCCTGCTAGTCCCCGATTTCGACGATAATGAGCTAAGGCATCTAGAAAAGCATTAGCAGCCGCATAGTTGGCTTGACCTGAATTACCCAGTAGAGAACTAAGCGAAGAAAACAACACAAAGAACTCCAAGGGAGTGTCTTGGGTCAAAGTGTGTAGATTCCATGCTCCTTCGACCTTGGAAGCCATTACCTGGCTAAAGCGCTCCCAAGAAAGTTGCAGCAGCGTGCTGTCATCGATGACTCCAGCAGCGTGAATGACCCCTCGCAAAGGTGGCAGGGATTGCTTGATTTCTGCTAGTACCTGGGCGATTTGTCCTTCCTGGGATACATCTGCCATCCGCACTACCACTTGAGTGCCCATCTGTTCTAGTTCCCTTAGCTGACTGTTAGCAGCAAAACTAGCACTGTTACGCCCTAATATAACTAGGTACTTTGCTCCACATTCCACCAACCAACGAGCCACTAGCAAACCTAGATATCCCAACCCTCCTGTAATTAAGTAAGTACTATCGCCACGACAATTAAGCTTATTGTGAACTACAGGAGCCTGAAACTGCCTAGACACCAGCCTCGGCACCAGACGGTTGCCCTTGCAAAAAGCCACTTGATCTTCTGAACTTTTTGACCAGATTTCCTCAAATAAAGTTTGTGCATTATCATCTGGTGCATTCGGATCCAAATCCACCCGCACGCAGTTAAATTCTGGATATTCCAAGGCGATAACTTTCCCCATTCCCCATAGGGGAGATTGAGCAACTCCTGAAACAGCAGACTCTACCCCCACTAAAATAGCACCTCGGGTAACTAACCACAGAGTAGGAGGCTGCTTCAATTCCGCCTTGACCAAGGCTTGAACTAAGTACAAGGTACTACCACATGCTTTATGTGAGGCTGCTTCTAAATCAGTTACAGTCAAATCTTGTGCCTCTGGTGCCTCTAAGCTCCAAAGATGCACTACCCCCCGTATACCAGTCCCCACTGTTTCTTTGAGCAGCTGTTGAAAGTCTGCGAAACTGGCAAGGTCGATCCTGAACTCTTGTTCTGCTAACTGTTCGTAATTTTCTCCTGAGAATATTAAAGTACAGGTCTGGCCTCTAGCCCTCAAAAATGTTGCCAATTGTTGACCAATCCCCAAACTATCAGCCAAAATTAGCCAATTTTTATACTGATCTCCGATCGCTTCATTTACCTGGGGCAATATGCGCTCGCTAATTGCAGAGGGAGTAAGCAAATTTTCGGCTGGTGATAGTGGGAATAGACGTGCCTGCGATCGCCACTCTACTTCATATAAAGAATTAAGCAGAAGCTGGGGTGCTGTACCCACCAGAGCTTCACTGCTTACTTGCTTAAGCACTAAACCTTCCACAGTTATTATCACCCGTCCATCTGGACTAACTAGTTGCAAGTCAGCAGTCAAGGTCTGTTGATTTGTTTCTTTAACCGGACGCATTTGAGCGTAACTCCATAAGGTAGAGTCTGGATAACCGAACACAGCAAGGCGTTCTAAACCCACCAAAACATATGTATCTTCCGTGTTGGTATCGTGGATACCAGCCTTTAAAACCTGAAAGCAGGCATCTAGCAGCGAGGGATGTAACTTATAATTCACAGCTTCTAAATGCAATGCCTCTGGCAAACGAATCTGACCTAAAACTTCTCCATTCTGTCGCCAAAGTCGTTCAATCCCTTGGAAGCTAGCTCCATAGTCAATTCCCTGATCGCAACACTTCTGGTAATAGTCTTCAGGTGATATTTCTTCACTACGCTGGGTTAATTGTTCTAAGTTAACATGAGGAATTTCCAAGCCTTTCTCTGACAGCAGTAATTTAGCGGATGCATGGAGTATCCATAAATCAGCTGATTGTTCTGCCACTTGATTAAAGCTAAAAATCTGGAATGAATACTCTAAATTCCCTGTAGGGGTCAAAATTAACTGAAGTGTTTTTTCTTGATTCGGTGGCAATATCAGAACTTGATGGATGACAAATTCTTCTAAAATTAACTTGTCTGATTTGAAAACTTCAGCTCCAGCAAACAAAGCCATTTCTAAGTAACCTGACGCTGGAAAAATAGTTTGTTGGTAGATCCGATGGTGTTCTAAAAAAGCAGGAAAATTTTCGCTAATTTTGGATTCAAATTGAATCTCGTTATTTTTAAGCGCTGCCGATTGCAATCTTTGACCGAGTAAGGGGTGAATTACCTGGTTTCGGATGCCATTTAGTGCTAGGTGGGACTTAGTATCAATTAAAATTCCAGGTTTATCGATCCAATAGCGCTGTCGTTGGAAAGGATAAGTCGGCAGTTCTAACCTGGAACGCAGATAGTTTTGGTCAAAGCCAAACCAGTCTACTTGCACACCACGAACATATAGCGCTGCTAAACTCTGAAGTAGTTGTTGCCAATCTGAATACCTTTGGCGCAAACTGGGTATGAAAACTCCCACTTCATCCAAACACTGATGCCCCATATCCAATAATGTTGGGTTCGGGCCTATTTCCACAAAAACTTCACAACCCCGATCGTGAAGTGTCTTCATGCCCTCAGCAAATCTTACTGGCTGCTTGATATGGCGACACCAGTATTCTGGCGTTGCTATTTCACTACCAATCAGTTTTCCAGTAACATTTGAACTCAATTCAATTTTAGGAGCAGAATATGCAATAGAGGCGGCAACCTTTTCAAAATCCGCCAAGATTGGTTCCATCATCGGTGAGTGGAAGGCATGGGAAACCTTTAATTTTTTCGTCTTGATTCCTTCTGCTTCCAAAACAGCACATACTGCTTCTACCGCTTTATTGCCACCCGAAATTACCGTATTTTGCGGACTATTGATAGCAGCGATCGCCACTTCCGACGAGACAGCTACAGCTTGAATAGCCTCGCGAACTTTGCTTTCAGAGGCAAACACCGCCACCATTTTGCCATTTTGAGTCAAGGCTTGCATTAAACGTCCGCGTTCACTAATCAGCTTTAAGGCATCCTCTAAGCTGAAAATTTCTGCTACAGTTGCAGCGACATATTCCCCTATACTATGACCTATGACTATATCTGGTTTAATACCCCAAGACTTCCATAACTCATATAGGGAATACTCTAAAGCAAATAAAGCGGGTTGTGTATAAGCGGTTTCATCTATTAGTGAAGTTTCCTCAGATTCTGGATACAAGATACTGAGTAGGGATTTTTCTAAATAGGGACGTAGAATGTCATTGCAACGATCAAGAGTTTGACGAAAAATAGGGGCTTCTTCGTAGAGTTGGCGTCCCATACCTATGTATTGGGATCCCTGACCAGTGAATAAAAATGCTATTTTAGGACTTTCTGCTTCATTTACCTGTCCGCTTACCAGTCCAGCAGCCTCTACCCCAGCAACGAAAGTACCTAATTGCTCTCTCATCTGTGCAATGGATTCAGATACCACAGCAAGACGGCAATCAAAATGCGTTCGTCCTGTATGAGCTGTAAAGCAAATATCTGGATGAGACGCTTCAGGATGAGACGCTAAGAAATTCTCATAGCGACTTGCCAGTTCTTGCAAAGCCTTTTGACTTTTTGCTGATAGGCTAAGAATGTGTAATGAGCGCTCAACTTGATTGGCTACTGGTATTAGTGCTGGCGCTTCTTCTAAAATCACATGAGCGTTAGTACCTCCCATGCCAAAAGAGCTGACTCCGGCACAGCGAGGTTTTCCATCCGTTTTCCATTCAGACAGCTTGGTATTGACGTAAAAAGGACTGTTAGCAAAATCAATTTGGGGATTAGGTTCTTCAAAGTGCAGGCTAGGTGGCAACAACTTATATTTGAGCGCTAGAACCGTTTTGATCAGACCTGCAACACCAGCAGCTGCATCTAAATGTCCAATGTTTGTTTTGACAGAACCAATAGCGCAGAAACCCTTTTTCTGCGTAGTAGTGCGAAAAACTTGTGTGAGGGCGGCAATTTCAATCGGGTCTCCTAGATTTGTTCCTGTACCATGTGCCTCTATATAAGAAATTGTCTCAGCATCAATCCCAGCCATAGCATGAGCCATAGCAATTACCTCGGACTGACCATCCACGCTGGGAGCAGTATAGCCAACTTTCAGTGCACCATCGTTGTTAATAGCTGTCCCCTTGATAATTGCATGGATGCAGTCTCGATCGGTGATAGCATCTGCCAACCGTTTTAAAACTACAATTCCTACGCCACTGCCATATATAGTTCCCCCTGCTTTAGCATCGAAAGAACGGCAGTGTCCGTCAGGAGATAGGATACTTCCTTCTTCGTAAATATAGCCAATTTCTTGCGGAACTCTGACTGTAATGCCACCAGCTAAAGCTAGATCGCATTGATAACTCAATAAGCTATCGCAGCCCATGATTACAGATACTAAAGATGTGGAACAAGCTGTTTGAATGGTAACGCTCAAACCTTTGAGGTTTAATTTGTAAGATGTATGCGTAGCTAAATAATCTTTATCATTTCCAATCAAATTCTGGAGATAATTTGTTGCTTTTGTTAAGTCCAAAGTATGCAAAAGATTAAACAACAGGTAGTTGCTAATGCTTTTTCCTGCAAAAACCCCAGTGGAGCAGTTAGATTTTTTAGGATTGTAACCTGCATTTTCCAGAGCTTCCCAGGCACACTCCATAAAAATGCGGTGCTGGGGATCTGTGATTTCAGCTTCCCTAGGGCTGAAACCGAAGAATGGAGCATCAAACAAATCTATGTCTTTTAGGACAGAGCTAGCTTTAACATAGTTTGGATGACCCAACACTGATGGAGATACTCCTGAACCCAATATTCTATCATCATTAAGAAATGAAATTGACTCTACACCATTTTTTAAATTCTGCCAAAATTCTTCAAGATTTTTGGCTCCAGGAAATCGACCACTCATGCCAATGATAGCAATATCTCCTGACCGATCATATTCACTCATGATTTACCTCTTTTCATCCCTCGTTTTTGCTGTGCTATTTTCCTTTTTTCTGCCCGCTCGGCAACAGCTTGAAAAGATTTATTCTCTCCTTTATGCTGGCTGAAAAATTTAGCCAAATAGCTAATACTTGGATTTTGAAAAATTTCTACCATTTGTACTTCTATTCCCATTAAGATTTTGATATTTTTATTAATTTGAACCAAATGTATTGAATTTGCACCTAAATCAAAAAAATTATCATAAACGCCTATTTTCTCTATTTGAAGCACCTCTCGCACAATTTTTGCTAAAGTTTGCTCTATTTCAGTTTTTGGTGGAACAGCACCCGTTTCAGGTTTCAATACATTTTTATTAAGCTTGGGTAACAACTTGCGGTCTACCTTGCCATTGCGATTCAAGGGCAAGGCATTTAGTATTACACAGTCAGAAGGTACCATGTAGCTGGGCAGTTTCTGCTCCAAGTAATTAAGTAACTTCTTGGAAATTGAATTTGACTCCTGAACGGGCTCTAAGGAGTTTAGTAGCACTCCTTTTAGTTGATGGTGCTGTTGTGAACTTTGCTTTTGGTTTGAGTTAAGGACTACATAAGCTACTAGCGATTGATGTTCCTTCTCGGTTGAGGTTACTACCACTTCTTTTACAGATTCATCCTGTAGGAGAGTGGCTTCAATCTCCCCTAGCTCAATCCGGTAGCCATTTATTTTTACTTGAAAATCTTCTCTTCCCAGAATTTCAATATTGCCATCAGGCAAAAATCGCCCCGAGTCACCAGTTTTATATAAGCGCTGTTGAGTGCGAGGATGAATGATAAAGCTTTCTTCGGTCTTTTTTTCATCTCGCCAATAGCCTTTGGCTAAACCAATTCCTTCAGCATAAAGCATTCCTGGTACCCATACCGGACAGGGTTCTAAAAATTTATTAAGAACGTGATAGCGTTGGTTAGTTATTGGTTTTCCATAAGGAATGCTCTTCCATTGCTCGTCTATTTTCTCAATAGGATAGCAAATATTCCAGATTGAAGTTTCGGTGGGTCCTCCGACACTAACAACTTTTACATCCTCCCATATTGCTTTAATCTGCTGGGGTAAATTCACTGGAATCCTATCGCCACTCATTAGAATCAATCCCAGAGACGCTGGTACTTTTTCCAGCCCTGCCGACAGATATTCTACTAACATCTGCATAAAGGTAGGAACTGAGTTCCAGAGAGTAACTTTGTGTTGCTTCATGAGTTCTACCCAGTGAGCCGGGTCTTTTGTTCTTTCTGCCTCTGGAATTACTAAAGTTCCCCCAGCAGCTAAGGTGCCAAAGATATCATATACTGACAAATCAAAGTTTAAAGCTGACAAAGCTAATACTCGGTCTTGATGGGTAATTCCAAAACGTTGGTTGATGTCAAGGATGGTATTGACAGGACCCCGATGGGTAAGCATGACTCCTTTAGGCACGCCAGTCGAGCCGGATGTATAGATAACATAGGCTAAATCATCCGGGCTTTGTACCAAATCCAAAGGACTGCTGTCTTCTCCCACTAACTCGTCGCAATCTAGGCATATCCGTGGAATTCCCTCAATCCAAGTCAGGCGTTCATTCAGCCATGACTGAGTTAAAATCAGTTTTACTTCTCCTTGCTTAAGCAAATATTGCACCCGCTCATCAGGCAATTCTGGATCGATGGGCATATAAGCTGCACCCGACATGAGTATTCCTAAAACGGCAACTATTTGCTCCCAACCTTTTTCCATGACTACAGCAACCAGAGTGTTGGGAGATGTCTTTAATTTTCGTAGTCGATGACCAACCTGATTTGCTAGTTGGAATAATTCTAAATAAGTTAGAGTTCGCTGAGAAGAAATAACAGCACAATCCTGTTCTCGTGCTTCTACTTGCGCCGCAAATAATGTGTGCAACATCCACCCAGAAATGGGTGCATCCGTGGAATTGACTGTTGCTCTTTGTAAGAGTTGGGCTTTGGGTACTAATTCATAAGTTATTTCCCTCCAAACTGCATCCGAGGTGGCTAGGAGCATTAAAAATTCGCAGTAAGCTTCAAACATATCGTCCAGCAAGCCCTCTGGAAATAGATCTTCTACTGCATCCCAGTTGAAAACCAATTTTCCATCTTCTTCCATGACTTGATGATCTAACCAAACTTGAGAGGTTTGACTGATGCTATAAATGACCTCACCAAAAACATTTAACGCCGATCTATCCTGAATAAATGAACCATTATTTAAAATGCTGGTAAATACAATCGGCATTAGCGCTTTTTGGTGGCTTCCTTGCCTCCGGGCTAGTTCCCGCAGCACATGTACTCCACTCATATAACTGTGGTCTAAATCTTGCCATAGTTGGCGCTGTAGGTTTTGAGCGCGAACAGTAAAGGAAGCTGGTGTTGAGTTATTCACCTCCAAAAGAATCAAAGATATAGTATTGCCAATGATTTCATTTACTTGGGGATGAAGCGGTAGACGATTATATAGTGTGAGATTAAGTGTAAACTCAGTACTGTTGCTCCAAATAGCTAAGACTTCGGCAAAAGCCGTAAGTAAAATACCGGAGGGAGTCAGACCAGCTTGACTAGCTCGCTGTTTTAACTGCTGCCAAGTCTCTGATTTTAGTTGAGAACAGCGACGCTTAAACTGAGGCTGTTTTAACAAATAGGGATTTTGAGCTAAGGGCAATTGTGGCGATTGAGGCAATGTATCTAGACGCTTGAACCAATACTCTTGCGCTCGCTTATATAATTCTGTATGTACGAGTTGCTTCTCGGTTATAACATAGTCCCGAAATGAAATTTCCAATGGCTTCAAAGTAGTATCGGGATGCTGGTAAATTTGACTCCATTCTTGACATAAGCGTAACAAACTGCCATAATCTGCCAATAATAAATCTATACTAATATGAAGTCGAAATCGTTGCTCGTCAAAACGAGTAGCACGAATTTCAAACAAAGGCCACTGGTCAGTTTGTAGTATTTGGTGAGACATTTGTTGACGAATTTCTTCGCTTTTAGGAATAGCGAATTTTGGTTCGAGCTTCTGTAAATCTAATACTTCAATCTCATAAAATGGCACCACCTCTAATATCTGTTGTTCGCCACCAGACAGCACTACTGTCCGCAGCATATCGTGACGTTCAATGATTTTTTGCCAAGCGTTTGTAAGCCGTTTTATGTTTAAATTAATACTTTCAATCTCTATATAAACATGAGTGGCAACATTACTCAATTCAAAAGAATTACTGCGCCCCACCCAGTAAGCCTGTTGAATATCTGTAAGAGGGAAAGGCTGATAGCGCTGGTCTGGTGCAGAGATAATTTGTGACAGCGATAGCGCCGAATCCTTATTTTTCTGCTCTTGCAGTATGGTTTCTATATGTTCAGTTAAATCACCTATAGTTGCCGAATCAAAAAAGCTTTGTATTGGCAAATCTACTTTTAATTGCTCGCGTATCCGATAAGCAATTTGAGTTGCTAATAAAGAATCAATTCCTAAGACTGTCAAGGGTTCACGTATATTCAATTTTGATGGATATATTTTTAACATCCTGGCGATCAGTTTTTGAAGATAAGATTCCAGTTGCCGCGTTCTATCTTCTGCTGGGGTGGCTAACAGCTCTTCGACATTTATTAATTCGATTCCTTCAAAGGAATCGAATTTTTCCAGAATACTACTGCCGATCGCATCCAGAGTATTTGCCAAGAACCCTGCCTTACAGGCATAATGCTGAACTTTACCGCTAGAAGTCTTCAGAATACCTCCAGGTTTGAGCAATACCACAGCATAAACTTGTAATTCATGTTCTTCTGACACAGCAGAACGAATAGCTCCAACTACCTCTTCCACCTCTAAATTCCGGTAGTAAGCACGCTCGACCTCTTGAATAACGACTAACCGCTCTTCTCCGTCTATTTCTACTGAAAAAGCCGCTCCACAGTTCGCTCGCAGAGACAAATGACTTTTTTGCACCGTAGATTCAATATCCTGGGGATAATAATTGCGACCTCGAATAATAATTAAATCCTTCAGCCGACCCGTGACGAACAACTCGCCATCTTTTAAAAATCCCAAGTCCCCCGTCCTCAAAAATGGACCTGCTCCTGTATCTTGGAGGTAGGCTTGGAAAGTACGTTGGGTTGAGTCGATCTGGTTCCAGTAGCCTTGAGTTACACTTGCACTTGATACCCAAATTTCACCTATCTCATCGGAATTGCAGCGAGTCATTCGCTCTGGATGGACAATGACCACCCGCATATCCTGCAACGGTTGACCGCACCCCACCAGTGTTTGGGTGGCATCATCTGAATTACTAGCTGGAACTACCAGATGTTGCTCTAGCGCCGCTTTTTGGAAGGTTTGCAATACTGGTGGGGGCGCCACTAGACCCCCAGAAACAATGAGAGTTGTTTCTGCCATACCGTAACAGGGGTAAAATGCTTCCCGGCGAAAGCCGCAATCAGCAAATGTGCTTGCAAACCGCTCTATAGTTTCCGCTCGGATGGGTTCAGCTCCATTAAAAGCCACTTGCCAGGTACTTAGGTCGAGAGTTGACCGCTCTTCGGAAGTTATTTTGCTTGCACATAGGTCGTAGGCAAAATTAGGACCGCCACTAGTAGTAGCTTTGTACTTGGAAATAGCCATCAGCCATTGCAGGGGGCGCATCAGAAAGGCTGTTGGAGACATGAAGATGCACGGGATGCCTAAGTACAGGGGCTGAAGTGTATTCCCGATCAAGCCCATGTCATGGAAAAGAGGCAACCAGCCGACAAAGATCGTTTGTTCTGTATGCTCGAATGCCGTCTGGATCAGTCGTTGGTTGTGCAACAGATTGCCATGATTCAACATCACCCCCTTTGGCGTTCCTGTAGAACCTGAAGTGTATTGGAGAAAAGCCAAGGTGTCTGGGGTTGCTCGATAAGGAATAAAGTCCTCAATCGGAATAAGATTATCAGTCGCGACGCACTTCAGCCCAAGGAAACCTGGATTCTCAGCCTGACTATTTATATTGCCTAATACTGATGTGGTGCTCACCACCAGGGTTGCTTGAGCATCTATGGCGATCGCCTGCAATCTAAGCATCTTCTGATTCCGTCGGGGTGGGTAAGCAGGAACTGCGACAACCCCAGCATATAAGCAGCCAACAAAGGCAGCAATAAACTCAAAACCAGAAGGGTAGAGCAATAGAACACGATCTCCAGGAGTTGTTAAAGTTTGAAGTTGAGCGGCGATCGCTTGCGCCTTCTGGTCTAATTCTCGATATGTAATTTTCGCTGCTTCTGTCTCTCCGTCTTGCAGAAATAAAAAAGCTGTTTTACCAGCTTGGCTTAAGGATCTAAAGCGAATAATTTCAATAAAGTTAGCAACTTCCAGTCCAAGCTCAGATATATAAAACGAAACCATAAATTAGTCCTTTTGGCGTTACATAAATGCAGAATCAATTTATTATTAATTCCTTCTACAGCACCACTCATAGTTTTTGCGTCAAAATAATCTACTATTTCTCCAAACCATCTAAGCTCGACTTTATATCTGATTCGTAAAGAAAACATTAAGGATACTCAAACTATTACTAAGTCTAAGTCTAAGTTTCAGCAAATAAGTGCTTTATTAACTCAAATTCCTGAAATCCTTATAAGGTAAGTATTTTACTTGAGTTTACAAATTAGTTCTTATCCAAGATTAAGAACTTGGTTATTTTGATGTGGCAAAATCCTAGCTTTCTGGTAAAAACTTTTTCTGTGTCACTGAGAATCAGTGACACAGAAAAAGTAAAACTACTGTCCTACAAAGCTTTCAGCGTCAGCTTGAGCGTTGCCATAAAAATGGCTAAAGTTGAGCTGGTCGATATGTTTTTTTATACCGCAGACATGACTTGTTTCGACATCGACGAATTTTTAGCTGTAGTTTTACTACCCCGTTTAACGTTCTTATATGTCGAGGATTATTGTATTCATTCCACATTGCTTGACCGCACGAGGGGCATTTTTTTTGAACACAATCGAGTACTTCAAACGATGTTGCCTCTGGTTTTAAACTTTTTCTTGCCAAGTTTTTGCACCATTATTTCGCTACAAGGTCAAGATTACAGGATTTCCGCTCTTCTCTAGTAAGTTTTGCCACGCTAGGATTTTACCGCTTTGTATCCCACTCATGGTCAACCAACAGTTAGACCTTGGCGACTGGCGTTAATCTGTGTGCTGCAATTTATTGAAGATTTGCCAGATCGACAAGCTGCCGAAGCTGTCCGCAGTAGAATTGATTGGAAATATGTTTTGGGGTTGGAACTGACTGATTCAGGTTTTGATTTTTCTGTGTTGTGTGAATTTCGCGCCCGATTGATGGTAGGTGGTGCAGAACAACAACTGCTAGACACGTTACTGAGGCAATTTAGAGAGCGCGGATGGCTCAAAGAAAGAGGAAAACAGCGCACTGACTCCACCCATGTGCTGGCTGCTATCCGTAACTTGAACCGACTCGAAGGGGTAGGTGAAACTCTACGTGCAGCCCTCAATTCACTAGCTACAGTCGCGCCCGATTGGTTGCGTTCATGGGTACCTTCAGAATGGTACGAGCGTTACGGTCGGGCTGTAGAAGAATATCGCTTACCCAAGGGCATTGCCGCACGCACCTGAATATGCCGAGATGATTGGCACAGATGGTATGCAGTTACTGATAGCTGTATGGGCAGAAACTGCCCCAGATTGGCTTGCTCATGTGCCCATCGTCGAAATTCTGCGACAGACTTGGGTACATCAATATTATGTGGAGAATGACCAAGTAAGATTGCGGGCTGCCAGTGACTTAGCCCCTTCTGGTAGTCGTTTTGACTCTCCTTATGACATCGATGCTCGCTTTGGTAATAAACGCAGTGTGACTTGGACTGGGTATAAAGTGCATCTGACCGAAACTTGTGATGAGAACCAAGTCCATTTAATTACTCATGCCATTACCACCCAAGCTCAGGTTTCAGATGTTACACAAACTGCATCTATTCACGAGGCATTGGCTGCCAAAGACCTGCTCCCCAGTCAACACATTGTTGATGCTGGCTATGTCGATAGTAATCTTATCGTCACTAGCCGTAAACAGTATGGAATAGATTTAGTCGGCCCAGTCCGCCCGAATGTTAGTTGGCAAGCTAAAACGCCTGGCGGTTATGATATCAGCCAGTTTACAGTGAGCTGGAATACAAAACGGGTGACTTGTCCTCAAGGTAAAAAAAGTACCAAAAAGTGGGTTCCGACTCAGGACAAGTGGGGCAATGCAGTGATTAACGTGAGATTCCCCCGCAAAACTTGCCGACTTTGCAACGCCCGTGCTTTATGCACCCGCTCGAAAACTGAGCCAAGAGAATTGACACTGCGCCCAAAGGCAGAATACCTTGCATTGCAAACCGTGCGACAACAACAGCTTTCCACGGATTGGAAAAAACTCTATGACGCAAGAGCAGGAGTTGAAGGAACGTTGTCTCAAGGAATTGGCAGCTTGGGGCTGCGACAAGCTCGCTACATTGGTTTGGTTAAAGTTCGGCTCCAGCACTTGCTGACTGCCGTGGCTCTTAATGTGGTGCGGATGGTTGCTTGGTTACATGGCCGAACCCATGCGAAAACCAGAATTTCTCGATTTGCTGCTTTAGCTCCAGTGTGAAGCAAGAGCTTTCAATCCAGATTACCAATAATATCTATTAAGATCATCCTTCTCCATGTAATACACAGATAACCCTCTGCTACCTAATGAGCTAAAATAACGGTGTAATACATGGAGAAGCGGTTATGAAACGTGATATCCAGGGGAAGTTTGCCCTGAAAAATGAAGATTATCGTTTAGTTCGCTCGTTAAGACTAACTGATTCCACGTGGGTAGCTTTGGGCATCACATCTGAATGCTTGGGTCTTACTAGGGCTGACTATTTAGAGCAGATCATTCGTGAAAAAGCTCTGCCAAGTACGGTTTCTCCAAGTAATACACGGGAGAAAGATTTCCTTTTTCCATGTATTACAAGGCAAAATACGGATTCACCACCGCGTAATACACGGTTTCAGGAGGAAATAGAAGTACTCCTTGCTGAAATACAAAATCTCAGTCAAAAGAATGCTGCATTGATGCAACGAACAGCAATTGCTTTCTCCCAAATAGAACTTGAGCTTTTACGCGATCGCATTTTGCTTGATTTGAAATTAGGCAAGCAAGCCCCTGGATACAAAGCTGTTCAAAAAGCTCTCAATCGTTTCATCGCTGAATTGACTTACCCAAACACAAGCGTTTTTTGACTTCGCCAACAGCATCATCCTCTTAAGTTGGCGTAAAAAAAACCAAAGTATGTAAAGATAAGTAAATACATAAAATGCATCTACCGAGGTTACTAAGACATGGGCGCTCGTTAAAAAGGGAACTACAGTACAGAACGTGTAAAATTTGAATCTAATCGTTCTGGTCAAACTTTTGTTACATAGTTATAAATTTTCCCGCCCACTTACTTAGAGCAAGAAGGGTCACTCGCTCTACCACAGAGCGAATTTGGTTTGGATGTGATTGCTTATATAGGAGCGTTACGATACCAGGAACATAGAAGTGTTCCCCAAATACACACTCACCTTGAATTAAAGGGTATATGTATAAGTCAAAGAACGGTCACGCACCTAATTGACAGATATGACGAATTACTTTCTTGTGATTTGAATCATAAAATAAACTTTTAGCTCACAATATGCTTCAGAAAGCATTAACCATTTTATGCTTCAAAAATCGGCGAAAAAGTAGAAGACATGTTCCATGTAATACACAGTTAAGGGGTTAGATTTGGCAAAGCTGTCATGAAGTACAAACTAAACTGTTTAGTTTAAATATCAAGCATCACCATCTAAAGCCCTTAAATAGATACAGTTAAGATTTTAAACAACCAGTCTTCTAGAGGTACGCCGAATTCTTCTGGAATCTGTTGTTGTATCTTGGTGTATTGAACCTGATTCCAATATGCAGGATTAAATATACTGTGCGGAACTTCTACATCAACTAATTGTGGATTTTCCATAACACGACACCACATTCTGGCTCGATAATCAATTGTGAGGTTCCCAAAAGGTAACTCAATCCAATAATGCGGTGACACTTGACCATGCCCAACCCATCGGAACGAACCGTACCAAATTAGATGTTCAATACCCTCATTAAATAAAATAGTAGAGAGAACTTTGCTATGCCCATCACACTCCGTTGGGGAATTATTCCAAACACCTAATTCTTCACGTAGCTGCTCAATAAAATCATTATTCATTCCAAGCATATTTATTCTCCAATAGTACTTTCAATTTGCGAACTGTATTGATTGTCATATCAGCTTGTGTTGCTGTTTGACGCAATAATAATTTCTCATCAAGTGCTGCAATTACTCCTTGTTAAGCACGTTCTTCTTCAATTTCTTCAATTAACTGCTCAATCCAACTAGGTTTACCTGCTAGAATATCTACTTCAAACTCTGATAACTGCTTTTTTTTCATCCGCCGCAAATCTCGCAATGCAGCAGTCGCATCTTCCGGGTTGTCAAATTTGTAATATTCAGTCAAACTCCCAATAGAGCAATTGTAGTCAGCATATCTATATTTAAAATATTTCTCTACATTCCCTCGATGCGACCAGTGTCCTAAAACTTTGATTGAAACATGAGAAAAATGTTTGACCAAATCAGTTTGAACTTCAGCTACGCGTGCTTGTATTTCCCGCCTAGTCACACCAATTTTATAAAATGTTTCTTTATCAGTATCAATTTGAAGGTAATACAGAGTATTCGATAAAATTTTCTTTAATTCGGCGCGATATATTTGCAGATCCCAAAGACATTCATGAAAATTTGATGCATCATCAAGATAAGCAACTTGAACTTTTTTCTCTAACTGCTGCAACTTCTCCCACAATATTGATTCTTGCACTTGGTTGAACAGCATTAACGATAATGCACCAACAGGTATCTTACCTAGCTTGGTAAACTGGTATTCTCCATAGAGACGGTATTCATTGTACTCTAACAATTTTTCTTTAATAAAAATTGAGTTAATTTTACTCTCATAAATACCTTTGTTCTTCCATCCGTATCGATTCCAAAGGGTCTTGATCTGTTGGAGTTCTTTACCTGTTAGACATATATTGAAGTTATTGTATAAAGGTAAAGTAGGAATTTCACGTTCACTGCGATTAGCTACTTCTCTGCAAGTAAAGTTAGTGTGTGCGAAGTGGTGTTCTTTACGATTTCCCTTTTTCGCCGTCAACTCACCACCACAGTAGGGACACTTTAACTGAGTTCTCCCTCGTAGAACATCTTCAATCGGTACTAAGATCAAATCTAGGTCAACACCATACCTGAGCCACATTTGGGAATACCTTTTATTTGATACACCAGGAAAGGTAGGCTTGAAAAGCGCGTAATGATATTTTACTGTATCAAAAAAAGCTGCTGTAAAATAAATAATTCTTAAGGAATTTATCTTAAAAAGAAATACGTTTAAATTCCCAAATTAACATTGTCCAGTCATAACCATCAGAATCAACTACACTAATGTACCATCTAAAAGAGGCTGTATACCTCTTTAATGCCATTGACTTAACTAACATATTCTCTTCATCAGTAGCGTCGGAGCTATGACCTGCTTGAATTAAATCACCAACTCTAGTAATTTCATATATTAATCAAGTGTTGAATAATCAGAAAGTTCTGTTGTTTCTAACTCACTTAAAAAGCCAGTTAATGCAAATGGACATTTACAACTAAGCTCTTTTTCTAAAAAATCAGCATTTAAGTGATATTCAAAACACACAGTATCAAAAATATCCTCAGTAGTTAATTCTAGATTTTCATCTAATTCCACTATTCGTGCTTCTATTAAGTAAATTAGCTCTTTACTAGAGAAGTAAGTTTTGATTGTAGAAGTAATTATTAGATGATTTATTTTAGTAACTATCATTTTAACTCTCCGATGATTTTAAACATAATCTTCAAATTGGTAAATGCTGTTGTAAGATTGGGTGCAAAGAAGCAGCAATTGCCTCAAACTTATCACCATCTGGATAGGGACGAAGAATTTCCTCACCGTCTTCGTTCAACCACTCTTGTCGTATTGGAGTGTACTCAAGCGATAGAATTGCAGTTCTCCACCAGCCAGATAATGCTAAATGTTCCCCAGACCAAAATAGCCGGAAATCAACCTTCTTATTTCGATAAACTTCACTAATAGGATTAGAATAAGGACGGTTTTTAGGATCAAAAGTCTCAGTAAAATAGCCTTGAAAATCAATTACTAAAAAATCTTTTTTAATTTCTGCTGTTAATTTAAAACGAGAGTGTAGATAATGAGCAGATAAAATTTTAGCGGCTGCTAATTCAAATTCTATAGGTAAAGTAGATAAACTCATTAATTAATAATTTCCTTGAATACCGATGCGAACATTATTGAAAAATTGATACCCTTGATAAAAACTGTTTACTACTGAATTTTTTGATGTTCACTCAAGTCCAACAGTGTCTCGTTTGGGTTTGCGTTGCCCAACACGTTGGGAAGACTTTTTAGGCATTTTCTGTTTAGTTGCAGCTTCATCATCAATTGTCTTCTGTTCTATTATGGGACTGACAGTAATATTTGTTTCTAGTGGTGTCTCACTAATTGAAGAATCAGTTTGTTTTGTCTTCTTGCGAGTTTGTTTCTTCTTGGGGACTGGCTCTATAGAAGTTTTGCCTGGTGTAGTAGAAGGCGTTTCATCTATCGTAGAACTGACGGGCTTTTTACGAGTCCGTTTCGCTTGAGATGGTGGTTTGTCAGATTTCGGAGGCGATGCTACCACATCTGCTGCGCCCTTTGATAAATCCACCGCAGTTTTTGGTACAGATGTAGAACCCATTCCCATCTGTAGCAAATGCCACAAATGTTCACGGCGACTTTCCATATAAGAGAGTTTTTGTTCTCCCTCAGTGGTATCCAATGCCATACGTTCACATTGGGCTAGTGTTAGGGTATGTTCATGCAATCTTTCTAAACTAAGAGTGTCGTGGCCATCATGTGCTACCGCTGCCACAGCCCGTATAAGCCAGTCTTTGAGTACCCCAACACAACCAATGCAACGTTCATAGAAATAAAGCCAATGCTGCATTAGCTCTCTTACATCAACATTCATCGGTACTTGCATCAGGAGTGCCAATAATGCGGCTTGAAAATCCTGACGGTCAAGTTCATTTTGATACAGATAACGCGGAAAATGGATATCTAGTCCCCGCCGGGATGCTTGACCACTTAAATTGCGGAAATTTAGCAGTTCGTAAGTCCCAATGAGAATGTGTAGCACACCCGTAACGTTGGTCATAGACTTAATCCAGTCCAACTGGTCTAAAAGCTTACCAGCACTTGCACCAGTCCCAATCTTCATTAAGTGCTGTGCTTCGTCCAAAATCACCGCCCGCACTCCGCGTTTGGTCATCGCTTCTTCTAATGCGTGGCGCAGTTCGGGAGAATCATTAAACTGCGCTGTTTTAGTCCGGGAGCGTCCTTTCTTCTCCCAAGTCTGCTCCGCATCAATATCTATCAGCATCCGCCGCTCATAGAATGGTTCTCCCAAAAGCTTTAGCGCAGTGCGGTAATAATCTGCGCGATTAAACACCCCACCGTCAGATGGTCGTGTTTCTAACAGCAATAACGGCATCAGGGGCTGACTGCCGTTACGATAGCTTAAGGAATTGGATACACCTGGTAACTGTTCGGGTACATTCTCATTTAACCGTTTAGCAATCTGCCGAATCATCGTTGTTTTACCCACACCGCTTGGCCCATAAACCAACACATGAGCAAATCCGGCGGGTTCTCGAATCGCACGCATCAACAACATATCTACCCGTGCTAACTGGGGATGTAAAACTGCATACTCCTTAAACTGAGTTAGTTTGAGGTGCATTTGGTCGTTTTGATTAAGGCTCTCCAAATTGTCCATTAACGGTATTCCCCTAGTATCGGCAGTCGTGTGAGATCCAACAGTTCAATGTTGTTTTGCAGTGCTGGCAATTGTTCGTCATCTTGACTGTGTGCTTCTATCTCCGGCTCAAGAGTGCTGACTGGGGGAAACTGGGGTACACCTTCCTTATTGAGTGTTAAATTCTCCAGTACCCCAACAGCTTCCAAATCCCGTAATCGTTGCATGAGTAAGATTTCATGTTCTTGCACCGCCGCGATGAAGTCTGCAAGGCGTTTGGCAGAGATATTTGTACTCACAGCATTACGCTTATCTTGCTGTCTGATTTCTTGGGCAGCTAATAGCACTTCTTTCTCCGTGCGTCCGGCAAAGGTGCTGTAATACTGGGAGATACATTTGACCCATCTTCCCTCTAAGTACGCATAAGCTACACCCATATCAAAAGGGTCATAGCGTACACTGACTTTGGTCTTTTCGACAACCGGATTGCGGAAAGCATCGTTCCAGTAATAAAGATAATTGACTTTAATTCCCTGTCCCGGCTGAACTTTAGCGTTGCCTTTGGGTGTACTAGGGCGTGTTGCCATGAGAAAGTCTTCGTTGTATGCAATACGTCGGTGTTCCCTCTCCCCTGTGGCAGCCATTGCGTCAGTATAAACTTGTAATGGTGTCTCACCCAAGGAATCATGTACGCTTGTGTCATAAATGGTGTATGCCCACTCACTCAGGTAGGTATGTAAAGAAGCTAATGTCCAAACGGCAAGTTGTTTGGGGTCAACAGAAGAAGTGAGTTGACGCGGTTGTTTACTGGCTTGGGTGTTGCCCAGTAAGTTAAAGATAAATTCAGTATTAGTTGTTCCGAATAATCGCTCAACTACTGAGCCAAAACGAGGTTTTGCACCAGGACGAGTCTTTTTGATGCAGTGGTAGCGTGCTAATAAGGTATCAAAGTAAACGCTATGAAATTCCTTACCGCCATCTACAACTACAGATTGGGGAAAACGACCAAAACGCTGGACGCACAACCGTAGTGCCATCATGCAAGACCTGTAACTGGGTGGGTCAAAGGTGAGATAAACTGCTAAGATGCGTCGGGAGTAGGCATCAATCAGTAATGTCAGCCAAGGTCGTCCTAAGTTCCGACCAGTTACTTGGGAGCGTAATTCGATATCGAGTTGGGTGTGGTCAAGATGACAGATAGCAAAAGGTCTGTCTCCATGCCGGGGTGTAGTTCTAGCTAGTTCTAAGACAATCGGTTCTGTTGCGTATGCGGCTTTTGCTCCCTGACGTTTTAAAGTCTGCTCATGGATTGGACGCTTTTTTAGCCGAGTATAAAATGTGCGCTGACTCAGTGGAGGGATGTTGGCTGTACAGCAGGCTCTTGTATATGCCCGATAAACGGAAGCGGCTGGAGCTTGCCTTGGTGTCTCGAAGTGTTCTGTAATAAATTTATCTAGTAAAACGCTGGTATCTGTTGGTGCTTTGGATAGGCGATTTCCTCTATTATTTGTACGTGGGAGCAAACCAACATAACCGCAACCAAAAGTGGCTTCCGCTTCCCGAAACTGTTTTACCCATCGAGATAAGGTGCTTTGAGGTATGTCCTTCCCTATATCTGTGTGATGCTGGAAATATGCTTGTACTAAATGAAATCTGCGATTGGCTCTTTGTAGATCCGCAGGCGAGGCGGCATCCATCAATTCACGCACTCCCTCATTGATGGTTGTTTGTTTTTCTGAGGTGAGAATATTGATAGTGCTACTGTCGAATAATTGCAGAAAAAATGCTGTGGGCAATTGCATTGGTTGCCCGACTGCGGGTAGCAGTGTGGTTGTAGTCTCGCCCAAGTTAACTAAAGTCCAAAGTTGTGAGTCCCAGACTAATAAGGTATTAGGCAAGAGTGTTGTGGGTGAGGTGATTTTTCGATGATCCCCAGTTGTCCCTATGGCTAAATATGTATGAGCAGTATGAGTTTGCTCATCTGCCCATAGCTGAACTCGCCAATGTTCCACTAGGGGAACTGCATACAAGTCCACGTAGAGTTGCTCTGTGGCAATCATGGCGTAAATATCGTTAGCACGCACTCCGGGAATGGTTGCAAGTGTGGCGGCTATAGTTATTCCTGGACTGGCTTTAACTGAAGACAGTATTTGTTCTGTAATGGAAAGGGGGACATTGGCGGTGAACCTAAAGTAGTCTTCTAAAAACATTAGGTTCTGGGTGAATATGGGATTTAGTTCGGTATCGGTGCGAACATGATATTTGAGTCCATAAGATTCGGCGTAAGCTTCTCCTGGTGGGCAATGCCAATGACCAGTTTCAGTTTTTTGGTAGCGTGAAGGGTATTTTTGGGCTAGTCGTTTTAATTCGGTTTCGGTTTTCCATTCTTCCCAAGCTGCACCTGTCGTCCGCAGTACGAAGAAGTCTGGGGTATGGTAATGACCTATATTTCGTCCGTTTTGGTTTTGGTACTGAATTTTAAATGGAGGTGGTTGGTCGTAGAACTCTAACACCTGTGGGTCGTGTTCCATTTGGTAAATCGCCCATAGTTCTACTGTGTGGCTCTCAAATTGAATGGTTTGACCCATTTTGCGGCTAGGGTAAACTCCACTGACGTTCTTAGCGCGTCCTTGTACTCTGCGAGAAGGTGGGGCAGCGCGAATTGCGGCGATTATTAAGAGTATTTGTGCCGTTAGTTGCTGTTGCTTACACCAATGGTCAAATTCATCGTCTGTCATGAGAATGCTTCTCTTTGCCAGGAGGCGGTTTTAGGCTTTCAGTACGCAATACCAAACTACAGAGGCATGGTTTTAAGTGAAGCATATCTTGGAATTTTGAACCATATTTTGAATTGAAAGTTTATAAGTGGGCAATTTTTTCAAAGATTTTTTGTGCAAGTTTCATTCAATTGTGTTTTTTCAACTCATTTTTTAATTATGCTTCAGAATTTTAACTCTCTCTCATGATTTGATTCAAAGTTTTATGTTGGGATTGGTGAGAAAGTCCGAAATTGCGTTAACTCTTGTCACTTAAAGGATATTGTGGCCGTTTTTAAACCATAAAGTGGCCGCAGTCATCTGAACTGGTAAGTATAAATATTTATATCAATAAAAGACTGTTTAACTGGCGAAAGCCTAGATTTGTGGTAAGAGCTTGTTGCGGCTTTAAAAGCTTGGGGGCCAATATGTTGAGCGACCAAGAGTTTAATGATTGGTGTCGCGGCGTAAATTTACCACAAGAGGCTAGGCAATTAATTTCCCAAATCCGTGCCTCTGAACCAATTCGGCGAGTCAAAAGCAGTGGTATAAATGTCCGGGGCGACTACGCCAGTCGCAAAATGGGAAAAACTATTCAATTTGAGTCCCATAAAATTGAATTGCCAGGTGTAGAGGAGTACGAAGAAGACGCAGATGTACTCGAATACTACGACCAAGCATATCAAATTACTCTAGAATTCCCCTCAAGCAGTGGGGAAATAATCAAAGCTTCGCATATACCAGACTTTTTCGTAATTCGGAAGCGGAGTGCAGGTTTTGAAGAGTGGAAACCAGAATCAAGATTAGAAAAATTAGCAGCTAAACAATCACAACGTTATATGCGTTCAGAAGATGGGCAGTGGTTAAACCTGCCAGCAGTTGCTTATGCAGAAAAATTAGGACTGTATTACCGAATTCGGTTAGATACAGAAATTGATTGGATTAAATACAGAAATCGACTATTTCTCAAAGCCTATACTACTGAAGATTACCAAATTGACCCAGAAATAGCTGAAAATTTGGTGAAGTTAATTAGCTTAAATCCGGGCATAAGTTATTGGGAAATGATTCATACTCAACAGAGCAATCCTGATGACATAAATGCTTTAATAGCTACAAAAAAAATTTACATTAATTTGAGTGCCGCACCCTTAGCAGAGCCAGAAAAAGTACAGCTTTTCCGTGACCAAGAAATCGCGGTAGCTTATGTACAAATGATAAAATCGCAACCGAATAATGGAACGATTCTGAATATTTTAGATGTTAAACCCAATCAACTGGAACCTAAAACTCATAATCAAGTAAAAATGTCTCCAAAAGCAATGGAGCGTTTTTTGAGAGCTAGTCCTGAAGACTTGGCAGAAGCTAACCGAAGATATGAAGTAATTGAACCTTATCTTAATGACAGTTATAGAGATAAAGAAACTGTTCCACAACGTACTATTCGCAGATGGAAGGCTAAGTTTATAGCAGCACAAAAGGCGTACAAATGTGGTTATATTGGGCTGCTAAATAACTCTAATGCTAGAGGCAATCGCTTACCCAGAATTTCTCAATCGTCTCAAGATTTCATTGACAAAATAATTGAAGAATATTATGAAACTTTTCAACAAAGAAGCAAACTAGCTGTTTATGGAATTCTAGCAAGAGAATGGGAGAAAGCAGGTCTAACAGATAAGCTGCCTAGCTACGCTACATTTTGTTCTAGAATTCAACATCGTTCTGGTTATAGGCAAACAAAAAAACGTAAGGGAAACAGAGCAGCTTATCAACAATCTTTATTGTATTGGGAGTTGAAATTAACCACACCATGTCATGGCGACCGTCCATTTGAGATAGCACACATTGACCATACGCAACTGGATATTGAGTTAGTATGCTCCCGAACAGGTTATCTTCTTGGTAGACCTTGGGCAACTCTGTTAATCGATGCTTACAGCCGACGTATTCTCGCAGTTTACCTAACTTTTGACGAGCCAAGCTACCGTAGTTGCATGATGGTATTAAGAATCTGCGTACAGCGATTTGAGAAATTACCAGAGACAATAGTTGTTGACGGTGGGACAGAATTTAGTAGTACATACTTTGAGACCTTGTTAGCGGCTTTTGAATGTACCAAAAAGCAGCGACCAGCTGCGAAAGCCAGATTTGGTTCAATTATTGAACGTATTTTTGGAACTACAAATACAGAGTTTTTTTATAATCTTAGAGGCAACACTCAAATTACTAAGAATGTCCGCCAAGTCACGAAATCAAATAATCCCAAAAATCAAGCTGTTTGGACACTAGATCAACTCTACGAAAACTTTTGTTCATATTGTTACGAATTCTATGATTGCAGAGAACATCCAACATTAGGACAAAGCCCACGTCAAACTTTTATGTCAGGGCTAAATTCAAGTGGTTATCGCCCTCAGAAACAGATTATTTATGATGATAATTTTAAGATTTTTACCTTACCTTCTACACCTAAAGGAACTGCAAAAGTTCAACCAAGTAGAGGCGTGAAAATTAATTATCTCTACTATTGGTCAATTGATGATTCGTTCATAAGACCAGAAATTGAAGGAACTAATGTACCTATTCGTTACGACCCTTTTGATATGGGGACTGCTTATGCTTACGTTAAGGGACGTTGGATACGCTGTATTTCTGAACATTACAAATCCTTCCAAAATCGTTCCGAAAAAGAAGTGAACATAGCCAGCACACAATTACGTCGAAAAAGGCAGAAACACGCTCAAAGAATTACTCTATCTGCCCAAGAAAAAGCTACATATTTAGAAGGAACTGAAGCCCAAGAAACTTTGTTATTACAACGCTTACATGATTTAGCACAACAAGATATTTGGGTTTTAATTGAAAAAAGCTCAGTTATTGAAAGTAAATTAAGTAAACACAATTATTCAGCTAATGTTCAAGATGTAGATAAAAATATTTTGGCAGGTTCAGAAAGCATTAAAAAGCCAAAATCATCAGCAAAAAAATTAATAGATTTAACCAAAATAGAAGCTTACAATACAGAGGAGCTATGGTAAAAATTCAGTCGCACTCTTTTCCAGAAGAACTTCTCTTACAGCCGAACGAAATTAAAACTGATTATTTCAAAAGTATCACTATTCCACATCAAAGGCTCAAACAAGCCTTAGATACTTTATTAATTAATATTCTGGAGCCAGCTGACACTTTAGTATTTTTAGTTTTTGGTGTGACTGGTGTAGGAAAAACAACCTTACGCTTGCGTCTGGAAAATCTGCTAAATTACGAATTTCTCCCCTCATTACGCCAAAATCCTGGTCAAATTGCTGTTGCTGGTATTGAAGCTATTCCAACAGAACAAGGAAAGTTTAGCTATAAAGATTATTACACTCGCGCCCTAGAATCCCTTCAGGAAGTTTTGATTGAATACAAAATTGATTATGAAATTCCTCACGGTGAGGTAAAGGATTTGGGGTTGCTAAATCGGGCTTACCGCCAAGATTCGCCCGCATTACGCCGAGCAATGGAAAAAGCATTTCGTTATCGTCAGGTAAAAGCTTTTACTGTAGACGAGGCACAGCATTTATTTATGATGGCAGGCGGACACCAGATGTTACAGCAAATGAACTGGATTAAGTCTATTGCTAATCTTACTGGTACAGTACATATTTTATTTGGAACTTATGAACTGCTTAACTGTCCTACCTTGAATGGGCAAATAGGGCGGCGTAGCGAAGATATTCACCTGTTACCTTACCAAGCTGATAACCCAGAAGATATTGCTGAATTTATTAGAGTAATTAGAACTTTTCAACGCCACATTCCGCTTGTACAAGAACCAAAATTAGAACAACACTATGAGTATCTTTTTTCTGGCTCAGTTGGTTGTGTGGGGCTATTGAAGAATTGGTTAACTCGTTCTTTGAGAGTTGCCTATTCTGAAGAAGCTCGGACTCTTAATAGCAAACATCTTAAATTAGGTGCTTTTTCTGCATCTCGTATCAACAAAATTAAGGAAGAAGCACAACAGGGATTTAAACGCTTTCAAGAAGAATCCAGTTTTTTTGAGCGGCAATATTCAACAGAACATGGAATAAAAATGCCAGCCAAAAATTCCCTACTCAAAAAAGGTCGTGTTGGACAAAGAAAACCTAAAAGAGATGATGTAGGGGTAAATTCAGATGATGACTAACATGGCGGTTAACGATGAATTGTGGCTCAAAGACCCAGAATTTACTCCCAGTCCTAGCCGGTTGTTTCATCTGGAACCGATTGGACTTGGTACTTGTTATGTTGAAAGTCTGACTAGCTATGTTGCTCGTCTAGCCGCAGCTCATAGCGTATTGCCTGGAACTTTATTGGCTAGAGAGATAAAACCAATAGTTGGGCATAACCATACTACCAATCCCTTGAATTCTAAAAGTATCGTAAGTTTGTATGGACAAGCTTCTGTAAAAGCTTTAAACGGAACACAAATTGGAGCTAAACAACTGGTTTTTGCTCTAGAAATATTGACAAAACGTACTGACTTACAGTTTTTGACAATGCTACCTTGGGCAAAAGTCTTCCCAGTTTTGGGATTGCTCAAGCATTCTCATGCTTGGTGTCCTTATTGCTATCAAGACTGGTTAAATAATCAACAAGTCATTTATTCACCTCTGCTGTGGGCTTTGAAACCAGCTAACATTTGTCCCATCCATTATCGATTTTTAGAATCAAAATGTCCTCACTGTGACCTTGAATTTTTACACCTGTGGCATAACTCACGACCTGGATTTTGTCTGAAATGTGGTGGTTGGTTGGGGATGAACTATGAAGTATCTTTGCCAGATAAGAGATTGTTCGAGGAGATACCCAATTTACAGCAAGAGATTTGGATAGTTAAGACTTTAGGAGATTTAATTGCTCAAGCTCCTGAATTTCCTTGTCCACCTCCAAGAGAGACTATTAAAACAATCCTAGAAGCTTACGTCTATCAATATACTCAAGGTAATGTTTCCGCTTTTGGTCGTTGGCTTGGGTTATCGAGATATGAAATTCTACATTGGTATTCAGGTGTAGCCATCCCAAATTTAGATAAACTTTTGAAAATCTGCTACGCCTTATCAACTAATCTTGTCGATTTTCTTCAACTTAAAATACTACCTCTTACTCTTAAGCAGCTAGTTTCTCTACCTGCTCCTAAACAGAAAAAATTATCATCACAGTCTGCTTTAGTTACTTCAAATAGTAGTCCTAAGTGCGAACGAGTTATTCAGGCGATGCAACTAGCTCAAGAAGAAGAACCACCTCCTTCTTTAACTCAATTAGCTGTTCGTTTAGGATTCAAAACTCCTAGTAGTTTAACTGCTTGCTCAAAATCTTTATCAGCATCTTTGGCTACTAGATATAGTGAATATCAACAGCAGCTAAGATTTTTACACATCAGAGACATACTTGAATTAGCTTTGTTTAGCGACGAGTATCCACCACCTTCTCTAAGAAAAATAGCTAAGAGAACTGGTATTGGTTTGGCTACTTTCTACCACTATTGCCCTATTGTGTGCCATGCTATTTCTTTACGCTATAAAGATTACCGCAAATTCGTCCATAAACTAGCTATTGAGCAAGGCTGTCGAGAAGTACGCCAACTCGCTTCAGTACTTCATGCACAAGGCATTACCCCTACTGCTAAAAATCTCAGAAAATTTATGCCTCATCCCTCTTTGCTGTGGCAGGCTGAGGTAATTGATGTTTTAAGGCAGATAAGACTGGATCTTTCACAGTAAATCTTATTTATTCGCCTTTCTCTAAGGTTTTACTACTGCGGCCACTTTATGCTTTAAAAACGGCCACAATATCCTTTAAGTGACAACTCTTCTCGATTTATGATTCAAAATTTTTCCCACATTATGATTCAAAGCACATTTCTTTATGGCTAAAAGACCATAA
>NC_010633.1 GCF_000020025.1 Nostoc punctiforme PCC 73102
GTGATTGTGTAGTTATTCAGTAGTATTTTTTGATGGCTGTTGCTTCGGCTTCTGCTTTTCAATTTTGGCTGTCAAAAACTTTCCGCCAAATATGGCGTACTGTGCGTCAGAAAAAGATGGATTACAGAGCTTAAAAGCTTTTAAGCGATTTTCAGGGTAATTGACCAATTATTGGGAAATAATGGGAGACTTCTTATAAGTCTTGGGAACTGTTCGGATTTATTGGGAATTTTTGAGCTAATGAGAATTTTGTGACTGGATGATATTTAAGAGGTAAAAAGGTAAGAAAAAATTGGAGATTTGGGAGATGTTGGATAGATATTGGGAGATGTTGAATGTAGTTGGTGAGAATTGGGAAAATGGATGTTTTGTCGAAATTTTTTCTCAGATTCACGAATTTAGTCAAATAAATCAACTAGTGCTAAAACTGTAATATTTCTTGATAAATGTGTCAATAATCACGGTTTGGGTGGTTTATCTTGAGAGTAATTGTCAGTTGTTTATGCAAAAAAAGGGTCAAAAACAGGGAAAAATTTTTTTGTGGATTTTGTTTCTTTAATGTTGAGTCTTGGTTCTGTTTCAAGCCGAATGCTCAACGTTCACTTTGTTTGTGATCAAAGAGATTAACTCTCTACCGCGCATCTTGTGGTCAACCTAATCCAAGATAAATAAGAGAGCGAAAAAATGAAATTGATGATGAGCCAGGGGTAAGGTATGGAAGTCAAAAGCGAAGTGACAATAAAATTTAGCGGCTCACTGCCAACAGCTACACCAGCAGAGAATAAGAAAGTTGGTGCGATTCGTTGATTAGTGAATCACGGTATCCAGTCCGTACATAACTAATCCAGCTAGCAATAGCTGAACTCTCAGGTTGATGAAGGTGCAAACCCTTCCCGCTAGATTCAAGCGTAACTCCTTATCTGACCACACGGAGTAAGCTCGTTACTTACAGAGCGAAGCTGGTAACAGGTCGCAATCAGACAGCCGTTATGGGGTGACACTGGCGATAATAGGGAGTTCCTACGGTGAAATAGAGCCTAGAAAAGTGACCTATTTATAAGGTACAAGGTCTGTGGACGCGAATATATCCCCTTGGCTAATATTGATAATTTCAAAACTTTTGATTCCTACGCTTGCAGCACAAAATCAGATGCCGTGAGAGTTGGCGCACCGGTTAGAGTCGCAAATAGACCGCCACTGCCAAAACCAGCCGCACTGCCATTTTGGTTGTAGAATAAGTGCCCACTCAACGGGTCGTAGACAATTTTTGCCGTGCTAGTCCCAGCTTTATTAGTGAATTGAAAATCACTTTTTTGACTAAAACCATTTCCCGGAGCAGAAATGATTGCACTAAAGGTAGTTTTATTTAGTACAATCTTGTCACCTTCAGAACTGTTGAAGTCTGTAATGGTATCTACACCAATTGCAGAACCTTTAAAAGCAGTACCAGTATTGTAAAGGAATCGGTCAGCACCCGCACCGCCTCTCAGCATGTCATTACCCGCACCACCGATGAGGGTATCATTACCAGCACCGCCTCTCAAAATGTCATTGCCGCTCAAGCCATTAATAATGTCATTACCCCCTTGACCATTAATCACATCATTGGAGTTGTCAAAACCTGTGATGTTATTGTTTAAGTCATTGAGGAAGGTGACAGTGTTTTTGGTAAAAATGCTAGTTTGAGTGGAGTTGGCATCAATGACATCAAAGCTGTCGGTGATGCTGGTTTGCCCATCAAACAGGATATTGCCGAGTGCAGGTCTTGAAGAAGTTGCTGATAGGTTATCCAGGTTTTCTAATTTGAAGTTTTGCAGAGTGACTTTAGTGTTAGCCACATTTTCAAAGCTGACTTCTAAGTTATTACCATTTTGAGTGAGTTGCAGATTTCGGGCAGTTAAACCCGAACCTGTAAATTGCAAGGTATCCAATTGGCTAATCACTGCTGCTGATGGATTTGAACCTTTGCCTACGCCACCAAAATCCGTGATGGTGTCATTGCCATCGTCAGGATGAAAGACAAAAGTATCATTACCAGTACCACCCGTGAGAATATCATTACCCGCACCACCGATGAGGGTATCATTACCAGCACCGCCTCTCAAAATGTCATTGCCGCTCAAGCCATTAATAATGTCATTACCCCCTTGACCATTAATCACATCATTGGAGTTGTCAAAACCTGTGATGTTATTGTTTAAGTCATTGAGGAAGGTGACAGTGTTTTTGGTAAAAATGCTAGTTTGAGTGGAGTTGGCATCAATGACATCAAAGCTGTCCGTGATGCTGGTTTGCCCATCAAACAGGATATTGCCGAGTGCAGGTCTTGAAGAAGTTGCTGATAGGTTATCCAGGTTTTCTAATTTGAAGTTTTGCAGAGTGACTTTAGTGTTAACCACATTTTCAAAGCTGACTTCTAAGTTATTACCATTTTGAGTAAGTTGCAAGTTTCGGGCAGTTAAACCACGACCAATAAATTGCAAGGTATCCAATTGGGTAATCACCTTTGCTGATGGATTTGAACCTCTACCTATTCCAGCAAAATCGGTGATTGTGTCATTCCCATCACCAAGGCGGAATACAAAGGTGTCTTGACCGCCGTTGCCACTAAGGGTATCATTTCCCTTGCCTCCGTAAAGGACATTATCGCCACTGTTACCTGTAATCTGGTTATCAAGGGCGTTACCTGTACCATTAATATTATCCGTACCTAGCAGAATGAGATTTGGAATTCCGTCTTTTAGAGTTTGGCTAACTGACGATCGCACTGTATTAACTTGAGCCAATACACCAGGGTCGTAAATAACACCGTTAACGGCTCCATCAACATCTCCAACGCCACCATCTTTAACATGGATTTTGACTAGATCCACTAATCCATTGGCATTAGAGTCAATCAGTTCTGCACCTAAGCCAGTCTCTGGGTTGTAGTTAAATTCAAAGGTTTCGCCAGTACTGGGATTAATTTTTACGAAGGTATTAGCAGCTTGTTCCTGCTCAAGTTTCAATTCAATAACTTCTTTAGGGGAATCATCTGAAATTTTTACTGAAAACTCTAGAACCGAACTTCTGACATCGAACTTTTCACCTTGAGTATTACGATAGTTTTCTAGAACAGCTAAAGATTTAGCTAAAATCACCTCATCAATAATCAGGTCTTCCAAGGAAGGAATATCGAGGGAGAGAATTTTTCCACCTTCCATACTCTTTAGCTGTAAGTTACCCTGAGAAGTTTGGACATTAACCTGAGTTTGGTCTTCGTTGATAGATGCACTACCCTCAGATGACGGCACTTTATCAATGGTTAAAGTGCGATCGCTAAATTCAAATCGCTCAGTATCACGATAGAGTTCAAGACCTTCATTGTTATCACTGGTACGCCGATCAATGACAACAACTGAACCATCCAATCTTTTTCTGATTTTGTAGTTTTCTTGCTTACCAGAAGCTACGCCTGTATCAGTTCCCTCACCCCCATCAATCAGGTCATCTCCTTTACCGGGAATCAGGCGATCGTCACCGATACCACCAAGGAGAATGTCGTCTCCCTGTCCACCATTGATGACATCATTTGCAGCAGATGAGTTAGGAGTTGATTCTGAGTTTAATATCCCATCCCCATCAATGAGGTCATCACCGGCTCCACCGTCAATTACATCACTACCAGCATCACCAGAAATGAAGTCTGAGTCATCACCACCGAATAGCTGATCGTTGCCACTGCCACCATAGATGATGTTAAGTCCACCATTGCCACGAATGATTTCGGCTATGTCACTACCAAGGATATTATCGTCTTTGCTGTTGCCATTAAACTCGTTGTCAAAAACCCCAGCTTGGAAAATAGTTCGTAAATCTTCTAAGTTAACAACCTCTGAAGGATTGAGAGATAGACGGACGTAGTGAGAATAGCCTTCTGGTTCGTTAATGATATAACTGATTTCAAAGGGGAAAGATTCTAAAGTGAGAGCATCTGTAGAGTAAACACGCCAGCTATCACCAAAACTTTCAAAACCGACGGGTTGACCTCCTTGAGTGACTGTTAAATCATTGATGGTTAAATCATCAAAGGCATAAAGACCTTTAAGGTTAATATCAGCATCACTGAATTGTTTAAGTAAAAATTCTTTAGTGAGTTTAAAGTCAGTCAGTCCAATAGGTAAGTCATAACTCCAACTAGCGGGAGCGACACCCGCTTGATAGATTACTTGTTGCGTAAGATCAACTCGGTCAATTGCCCAGTTGTTATCTAGTTGAACATCAAAACTTTCACCGTCTGGACGGATAACATGGGAGAAAAATAGTCGTGACTTTAAATCATTGCCAAAGATATCTAAGCGTTTGGTTTCTACTGGTGCAGCAATGCTGTCGGAAACTGGAATAAGACTGACATCTTCGGTTTCAAATTTAATTAAGCTGACACCAAATAATAGGTCTTTTGTTCCATCTTTTTTCGTTACTTCGATAGCATTTTGATAGGTCTGAGAACGCCGAATCGCATAATCTGCTCGACTTCCTTCTGTGTAAACCACCACATCACCAAAGATAGGCCCAGTAGGTCCAGTATAAGTATCATTCGCTCTGGATACAGCTACTGATTTGCCTGTATATAAATCATCCCCTGGCTGATAGGCTGTCTGACCAAATGCGTTAATACCATTGACAATGAAGTTATTTCCTCCTCCGGGATAGAAGAATTCGTAAAATTCTCCAAATCCCGTTATAACATCATCTCCATCTCCTAATAAATGAGTTAATAGAGGTGCATATTGAGCAAAAGTAGAGAGTTGGAAAGGATTTGTTAAGGCTGGAACAGCAGATCCTAGATTTTGTAGTTCGCTTTCTGTAAAATTCTTAACTACATCTGCTCGATCTGAGTAATTAACTTCATGGATATAAGAATTCCTAAAAAGTCTATAGAATTTAGAGTTAAAATCATCTGTACCAGTAAAGTCAATTTTGGATAAATCAAGTTTATTAATATTAGACACATCTAAATTTATGAGGAAAGGAACATCAAAAAGTCGCCTCCCCTCAAAAACTATCTCATCAAACAAATCTTCAAATTTCCCTAGTGTATTAATATGCCCCAATGTTGTTCTACTATTTATGTCATCTTTTAAGACAACTTTTCTGAAGGCATCTTTTTGGCTTTCTAACCTTCCTCTAACTAAGATTCCATCATCAATGGAACTTGATTCCTTGCTCTTAACTGCGGTATTATTGCCAATAATATAGGTTTGTTTAATCGGACTTTGAAGAGAATAACGTTTGTCGCTGCCAATCTCCTTGCGTACTTCTTCACCAGCTAAATCCACCGAAGCAAGAGTTAAATGGTTCAGGGGTGTACCAGAGTCTAATGTATCCAACAATGTCAATGCTGAATTTGGAGAGCGATAGAGAATTTGCCCTCCTGTAACTTCAATTTCAACCTCTGTAAGGTCAAAAACTCCAAATTTATCCTTAAGTGCTTGTTTCTCTAAAACAAAGGTTAGATCATTGATGCGATATGACTCAAATCCTTGAACAATATTTTCACTGAGTGAGATAGTATTATCGCCACCACTGAGAATGCCATATATTTTTCCACCATATTTATAAGGAGTTAAATTGAGATTTACTGATCCTCCTAAATCAACAATGCGGAGAACGTGATCAGAATTACTTAAATCACCTTTTATGTAGTTGTAGTTAGAACCAACTGATGAGATATAAGCATTATAAGTACCCGGTGCATTGCTAAAACTAACTGTGTTAGAGCCACCTCCTAAGTCAATAATGTCTTGATATATTAAAGATTGAGATCCTACTGGTAAGATTGTTTTTACACCACCAAAATAAGGGTTATACCAAGTCACACCACCATTGCTGATATTTGTATTACCTTCTTTGACATTTGGCAGTAAGTTAACATAATCGTTCCCACCACCCAAAACGTAAGGCGCTGTTCTGTTAAATCCAATGGGTACTCCCAGATAATCTGAACCCTGCGTTCCGGTTAAATTACCAGTTGGTAACTTGGTGGCATATATGTCTGGACGCAAACCACCAAGAAAGGTAAATGGTGCTTGATTACCAAAGTCATCAAGGGTATCAAATAGTAATGAAATACCTTGTGTACTTGCTTGTAGTTCATCAGAAAAGAGTATTGCTTCAACATTACTAAGTTCAGTAACGTTTTCTATATTTGATGGATTACTCAGGTCATTACTAAGTTGTAGGATGAACTTGTTACCTTGGGCTGTCTTTTTACTAAAAAGAGAAAGTGTGTTATCTCCTTGCAAATAGGCATCTGAATCTAGAATAAAGACATCATCAGCAAGGGGAGAAAATCTTGCTAGTCCATCTCCGAACGCTCCATAGTAATCAGTTGCTCTAGTATCTGATGGATGATCTCCGCCATCTATATTATCCCGCCCCGGGCTTAACTGACCTGCATCCGCTCCACCCTTAAAATAAACAAGCTCACTGCGATTAGTACTTCTGTCGTCGCTACCAGGATAATAGTCAGGCCCGTCAGTTCCTTCATAAATCTTAACTCCTAAATCATTTGCTATTGAAGCAATATCTAAAGAAAAGCTTGGAAGGTTAAGTAAGTCAGAGTTAAAGCCTAGCTTGGCAGCAGACTCTTTTAAATTATAAATTTTTTCGTCTTTGAATAATGTAAACTCAGGTAGATTAATTGATGGAATAGGTATGGTTGTTAAATTCCCTGAAAATATATCAGGTTTCTTAAAAGGAATCAAATCAAAATCATAGGTACCTAATCCTATCCCATCTTGTTCCTTTTGACCCTTGCCTGTTGTTAAACTCAATGTAGGTTTTATATATGAGTTAATATCAACAAAAATATTGGGTTTAAGGACTGGTAAAAAGTCAATTTTATCATTTTGATTTTTATCTAATCCGGTAAAATATTTAACACTTTCAGTATTGGTTAAAGAACCATAAGAATCAACGGGCTGATTCAAATCTGAAAGATTAAAGTCTTTCCAGCCTCCATTTACATCTTCAATCTGAATTTGAGGTTGTAAGCCTTTAATGCCTAATTTAATTTCATATACAACCTCAAGAGAGGTTTTTAAATTGACATCGAAGAGAGCTAGATCATACTGATAACCAAAACTTTTTCCAAATAAATCATACTTATCACCACCTTTAAGAGTAGTAGGAATTGGTAGTTTCGGGCCAATAAAACCATCTATATCAAAAGTGAAATCAAGTAATTTAAAACTATCCTTAACTTGGTAAGTTAAGGAGTTAGCATCTGAATTAAGTAGTTTAAAATCGACTTTGCTAAAATCAGGCAACCCAAACCCCAGAGTAAAAAGATCACCTAATTTGATTGGATCTGGCTTTGAATTACCAATCTGAAACGTCTTTTTTCCAGTAATCCAGTCAACTACTTGAGTGGTTTTACGAGTATCAAACTTAATGAAGTCATGCTTGAAATTAGAAGATAAGTTAATTTTCGCATCAAAAGGTATAGATTTTGTGTTGACCTTCTTCTTATAAGAAAATAACGATTCGATAATATCAACATATTCAGCATTAAAACTTCCATTAATGTATGCAGCAGCATTAGACTGAATCACTCCTGCAACATTGAGAAATAGGTAAGGAGAAATGTAATCAACAAAAGCTCCCCTTTGATCACGGTTTAACTGGAAGTTTAATTTACTGTTATTAATTCCTAACGATGCGTCAGCAAACATGGGGATATTCCAGTTGACTCCACCCAAGTTGTAGCCTGCGTTAATTTGAAGTCCTGCTTTGAGTGTTGCAGGTTTAGACTTGTCTTTTGAGTTGGCAATTCCTAAAGATAAATCAGCATTTGCCCCCACAACGCCTAGATCAATTCCTGGAATTGGCAAATTGAAAAACTGTCGAAAAGATGTATCTACACCAAGAACATCATTTTTGACCAAGTTGGAGCCAAAAATATCCTTAGTATTGAAACTTTTTTCATTTTCATTTGGTTTACCTAATAAATCGCCAAATTTCCAATTTCCACCTAAAGAAGTTCCTATTCTTTGAGACCATAAAACTTGATCGGCGACTGCTTGTTCAATCTGAATAGTTTGCCCATCTAAGGTAATTAAGCTTGTATCGTCTTCACTGCGGATGATCTCTAATTGCTCAGGAGTAATGGTTTTATTCCAGACAAGCTCAGAAAAAATTTGCCCTTCATCTCCGGGTGTGTCATTGACATTGATTCTGGAGTCAACAAAATGTCCAAATTCTTCCAGTAAGACACGAGCGATCGCCCCCACATCTCCCTGATGATTTGTAATAAACTCTTGTGAGAGATAAATCTTATTCGTCGCCGCCGCAAAAGCCCCATTAGCCCCATTGATATCTGCTGCATGGCGAACCTCTATCTCAGGAAAATCACTGAAATCATTTGCTGACCATGCCGTTCTCAATGAGTCAACATTAGCCCCCTCGCCAAAAGCAATCGCCATCTTTTGACCAAAATCAGGCTCACTGGCAAAATTCCCTAAGTATTCTTGTGCTAAAACTAGAGCTTCTTCTACGGGAGTTAACTGTGATGGGTCAAGGATTAAAGAAGACTTTACAATTAAATTTTTTCCAGGTACGTGTGCATTTTTCATCTTTTGAGCAGTCTTTGTAGATGGGACGTGGCTTGGTGCAGATTCTTTGGCTGAAACTTATCGTCTAAATACTCTACAGCCTTGTGTAAAGTTTGACGGTCGGAAAAGGTCGGGAAAAAGTCGGATCTTTTTGGTAGATTTACATAAACTTTTTTAATAAACAAAGCTTATGGTGCGAATATCGTAGTTAACTTGGTATTTCTACGTGGATAAATGACGGTTGAAGAAGCGATCGCACTAGTCGAGCAAGTATTGGAACGGGGACGCTTAACAAAAGTTCAAGAGATTGTCTTCCGTCAATCATGGGCAGGACAGACGTACTTAGAGATGGCTGTAGACTGCGATTACAACCACAGTCACATCAAAGACGTTGGCTCTGAATTATGGCGATCGCTCTCTCAAGCTTTAGGAGAAAAAGTTACCAAAAATAACCTGCACGGAGTACTGAAGCGAATCGCACAGGGACAAAAGGACACAAATGCCTCCTCAACCTTAAACCTTCAACCCTTCACAAACTGGGGGGAAGCAATTGACGTTTCTCAATTTTATGGACGTACTACTGAATTAGAAACCCTCAGCCAATGGATTGTGAGAGATCGCTGTCGTGTAGTAACACTGCTAGGTATGGGTGGCATGGGCAAAACCGCACTCTCAGTGAAGTTAGCAGAACAATTGCAGGGAGAATTTGAATATGTCATTTGGCGATCGCTGCGGCACGCACCTTTTTTTCAAGACAAACTGACAGACTGCATTAAAATCCTTTCTCATCAGCAAGTTACCACATTGCCCTCTGACCCTCATGAGCAAATTACCTGTTTAATCGAGTACCTCCGCAAATCTCGATGCTTGTTGATTCTGGATAATTTCGACACATTATTGCAGCAAGGTAAACAGACAGGCTGTTACCGTGAGGGCTACGAATCCTATGGCGAACTCTTGTGGCGATTGGGAGAAACACAGCATCAAAGCTGTGTCCTGCTCACCAGCCGAGAAAAACCTGCTGAAATTGCTGCCTTAGAAGGTGATGGTTTGCCAGTTCGTACCCTGGCTTTATCAGGATTAGAAGTCGCTGATGGACAAACAATTTTGACACTCAAGGGTTTATCAGGCGCTGAAGACGAAACCCGCCAATTGGTTGAGTGTTACCGTGGTAATCCACTAGCTTTGAAAATTGCTGCCACCTCAATTCGGGACTTATATGAAGGCAATATCGCTCGTTTTTTAACTGATGGCACAACTGTATTTAAGGGTATTGGCAATCTCCTAGAGCAGCAATTTAAAAGACTCTCCACCAAGGAGCAGCAAATCATGTACTGGCTAGCAATTAATCGTGAGCCAGTTGTAGCTGCCGTGTTACAAGAAGATATTGTGCCAGCAGTTTCAAGGGCAAATTTACTAGAAGCGTTGGAGTCTTTGAGTTGGCGTTCCTTAATAGAAAAAAGTTTCGGTGGCTTTACTCAGCAACCTGTAGTTATGGAATACATGACAGACCAACTTATTGAACAGGTTTGTCAAGAAATAATAAATTTTGAGATTCGCTTATTAAATTTATACGCTCTCATCAAAGCTAATGCTAAAGATTATATTAGAGAAAGTCAAACTCACGTTATTTTAGAATCTTTATTAATTGGGTTACAAAGTAGATTAAATAACCCAGGAGAAATTGAATTAAAAATTCAACAATTAATTTTAAGATTACAAAAAGAAATTCCCGCTCAACCTGGATATGTATGTGGGAATTTGATTAATTTACTGCGACATTTGAAAGTAGATTTTACCAATTACGATTTTTCTAATTTAACAATTTGGCAAGCTGATTTCCAAGGCACAAATTTAAATAAAGTAAATTTCACAGGTGCAAATATTAAGAAATCAGTTTTTACAGAATATTTAGCTAGTAGCCTTTGTGTTAAATTCAGCCCTGACGGAAAATTTTTAGTTAGTACCGATGCAAATGATGGCATTCATTTATGGAATATTGAAGGTTTAGCAGCGATACATTTAACGACTCTACAAGGACATCAAGCTTGGGTTTGGGACGCTAAGTTTAGTCCGAATGGTAAAGTCTTAGCAACTTGTAGTGATGATGGTGTCATTAAAATATGGAATATTAATACTGGGAAATGTCATCATACTTTACAAGATGATTCCAAGCGTAGTTGGTCGATAAGCTTCAGTCCAGATGGAAAAATACTAGCAAGCGGTAGTGGAGACCACACTGTTAAACTTTGGGATATCAATACTGGGCAATTGTTGAAAGTATTAAAGGGACATATAAATATTGTCCGTCCAGTTATTTTTAGTTCAGATGGAAAAATTATTGCTAGTGGAAGTGAAGACCAAACTATCAAGATTTGGGATGTTGATAGTGGTGAATATTTGCAGACTTTAGAAGGACACTTGGCACAAGTTTGGTCAGTTTCTTTGAGTGAAGATGGGAAGATACTAGCAAGTGGGAGTGCTGATAAAACAGTAAAACTTTGGGATGTGAGTACGGGGGAATGTCGAACAACTTTACAAGGAAATCAAATTGATGGTGTTTGGTCAGTTAGCTTTAGTCCTAGTGGTGAGAGTGTTGTAGTTGCAGGTGAAGTACCTGTAATCAGTTTGTGGGATATCAAAACTGGCGAATGTATTCAAACCTTTTTAGGACATATAGGCCGTGTTTGGTCAGTTGCTTTCAGCCCCAATGGTAAAACTTTAGCAAGTGCAAGTGAAGATCAGAGCGTTAAGTTATGGGATGTGACTACAGGAAGATGTTTAAAAACCTTACAAGGATACTCAAGTCGTGTTTGGTGTGTAGCTGTTAACGCCAATGGTCAGTTATTAGCTGCAAATACAAACAAAACACTAAGAATATGGGATATTTCCACAGCTAAATGCATACATACTTTACATGGGCATACTCGTGAAATCTGTGGGACTGTTTTTAGTTCTCATGAAACAATCCTTGCTAGTGCTGGTGCAGATGGGACAATTCGCCTTTGGGATACGATTACAGGTAAATGCTTAAGAACTTTACAGGTAAACGGGTGGATACTCTCACTTGCTATGAGTCCTCAAGGAAATGCTTTAGCCACTGCTAATACAGATACTATGGCTAAGATTTGGGATATCAAAACTGGGGAATGTATCAAGACTTTAGAGGGACATACTGGTTGGGTATTTTCTGTTGCCTGGAGTCCAAATGGACAATTTCTGGCTACTAGCAGCGATCGCTGCATTAAGTTATGGGATGTCAAAACATGGCAATGTATCAAGACTTTAGAGGCACATTCCGGTTGGGTATATTCACTAGATTGGAGTCCAGACGGTCAAACGTTACTCAGCGGCAGTTTTGACCTCAGCTTGAAATTATGGGATATCAATACAGGAAACTGTCAGCAAACTTTGCACGGACACACAAAAATAGTGTTAGGTGCAAAGTTTCATCCCCAAGGCAACATTATTGCCAGTACAGGTCAAGATGGAACGATAAAACTTTGGAACAGCAATACAGGAGAATGCCTGAGAACACTCATAGGACATGCAGATTGGATTTGGGCTATTGCCTTTCACCCCAACGGGCAAACCCTTGCTAGTGGCAGTCAAGATGAGACAATTAAGCTGTGGGATGTCGAAACAGGGGAGTGTTTGCAAACTTTGCGATCGCCCCGCCCCTACGAAGATATGAATATTGCAGGCATTACAGGGTTAACCGCAGCCCAAAAAGCGACTCTAAAAGCGCTCGGAGCAGTAGAATCAGTTGCTACAGACGGTTAATTCGTAATTTAAGTCGAGCCACCAAGACACCTTGATATTCACAATTCAAGATATCTCGACTTATAGGTATCTTGATATCCAGGTATCTTTTTACTTTGATATCTAAATATTTAGACAGTTAGAGTTAATATCTGTATGCTCTGCTATATCGAATTGGGGGTTTAACCCATGCGAACCTGCTCATCCATCTCCCTCTCCGGTGGACAGGGAAAAACAACCACTATCTTCTTTACCTCACTGCTGCTAGCACGGCTTGGCTTACGAGTGTTGACTATCGACGCAGATCCACAAGCAAATCTGACTTTTTATTTAAATCACGAGGTAGACCCAAACCAGCCCAGCTTATTTGAAGTGCTAACTGGGCAAGTGACAACAGAAGATGGTATTTACCCTACCACCCATGAAAATCTATTTCTGATCCCAGCAGATAGGGGACTGTTTAAGGTTTCAGATTTCCTCAGTAGCAGTGGTACGGGAGCATTTATTCTCAAACTACGGCTCAAATCTGTAGCCAATATCTTTGATTATGTCCTGATTGACGTACAACCATCGCGCTCCCAACTGTGCCTAACAGCAGTGGGAACGTCTGATTATGTCATCATCCCCGTCGAAGCCAACGTTAAAGGAACCAACAGCTTAATTGATACCCTGAGCTTCTTAACAGAACAAGCCAACTTAATGGCATTTACAGGCAGAGTATTAGGGATAGTTCCTTTTCGCGATCGCTGGGTAGGAAATACCCAAACCTTAGAAGGCAGGCAAAATATTGAAGCGATGCGAGAGTTTGCTCTCGACATTCCAATTTTACCGAGCATCCGAGAGTCTGAGAAGTTTAAGAGTGCAATCCGACAAGGCAAGTTGTTGTCAGACCTGGGACAATCCGACCTGCAATATCCCTTTGAGCAAATTATTGAGGCGTTAACTCATGAGTGATGCACTAGAGCGATTGAAGCAACGGAGCCGTCCTTCTGTCAAAAGTCGAGATACTTCGCTAAATTCTGGAAGTCCAGATACCTCGATATCTAGAAACCAAGAACCTCAGATACCTAATAATGACGAAAATCAGGCTACTATACCTAAACAGCCGTTGCAAACAAAGCAGAGTACGCTGCGGTTGGAGCAGGGAGTAAGCTCACGCCTACAAGAGGTGTGTCGGGAGAACGGCATTTGTCGAGAGGTTCTGATTGAAGCCATGTTTGAGTATTGTGAGGCAAATCCAGAATTTCTCAGTGCAGTGTTATCTGAAGCGATAACGAAGAATGAGTACAGGCAACAAGTGGCAAATATGCGACGGGCGAAGTCGATGATGCAAAAGTTCTCTTAGCGCATTCTTATGAATTGCCATCTTGCTTGACTTGTAATTTGTAATTTAATGGATATTAACCAACAAAAAGAACAATTTAGCATCACCTATATCAGAGCCATCGCTGCCGTTGCAGGTTATTCTTTATATAGACCAGAAGTCGATAACGACAGCGTAGATTTAGGCATAGTCAGCAGAGGTGGTACAGGTAAAATCCTTTCCCCAAGACTAGAACTACAACTAAAGTGTACAGCTAGAGATATTCTGGATGAAAACTATATTAAATATCCCCTCAATCTCAAAAACTATAATGATTTAAAAATCAATGCCCTTGTCCCTCGGATTTTAGTTGTCGTTTTAGTTCCAGAAAAAATAACAGACTGGATAAAACAAACCGAAGATGAACTTTGTATTAGACATTGTGGTTACTGGGTATCCTTGCGCGAAATGCCAGACACCGAAAATCTAACCAATGTTACTATTGAAATACCCCGTAGTAATCAGTTGACACCCCTATCACTCCAAACCATCATTCAACGCATTAGTTTTGGAGATTTACCATGAAAGTTACTATTAAAGACAGTCAAATACTCAAAACTGTTAACCCCAATGTGATACAGGCACATTTGCAAGCAACAGGCTGGCATGAAACAGGGCGTATATATAATGATGCCGGGGCAATTTGGCGACTGAAAAAAGATGCCGCCGACGAATATGAAATCTTGCTACCTCTCCAACATAGTTTAGGAGATTATGCTGAAAGAATGAGCGATATATTAAAAACATTGGAGACAGTAGAAAATCGTGACCAAGTTGAAATATTAAGTGAATTTATTACCAACTATCCCAACTTCATCATGCAAGGTGTAGTCATGCAAATTGCCACTCCATCAATTGATAAACTGAGTGGAGAAATTACTTTACTAGGTGAAGTTTTTGAGAAATTACGAGAAATCAAAACCGAACTAGCAGACCATGATTATATCTTAGCCATTAAAGCTTATCAGGAACGTTTACCAATTCGCTGCACAGGTGATTTAGTCAAAGTTGACAATCATTTTATCCTGAGAAATCCCCATAATTTTAAAATTGACAATATCTAACTCCGGCAGTTAAAAATTTTAGGTTGTTTTCTAAATCTGATGAAGGGTTATTATGAAAAACTAGCTATAAATTGCAATAAATTGCCAATAATAAAAAATACAATACCCCAAAATGTTAGCCAAGATAAAAATGTATCGTCTTTTTCAAGCTGGTCTTGTAATCTATTCATTCCAAATAAAATAATGATTAAAAAAACAGTAAAAATTATGAGCATCAACATTGAAATAACAATAAAAAGTAGAATGCTTATTATTGTTCCGAATATACCCATGTAACCTATAATCGATACTTTAGGTACTATATAAAATACAAATAATAAACTAAGAGATATTAATATAAAGAGAAATATCCGAAGTGGTTTATAAATCTGTAATTCAAAAGCAGATGCAAAAGAAAAGAAAATAAAGTTTTTCAAAAATGAAACTATAATTTTTAGTTTTGGTTCCAACCAGTTTTCAAACCTTAATATTTTATCTTTACCTATTAAATCTGGTGCAAGCATAAAACCAGCAAAGAAATTAAGAATAATTCCTATGCGATTTAGCCAATCTAAATCTATTTTCATTCTTAATACCTATATTTAAATTTTTAAGTCTTTCCTAAATCAGTTCTGATATTGAGTCGCTCATCTGCTTTTGCAAGCGCTGGCGGTTATCATCATATTTCAAAACCGTTTGTACTTGGGCGTGTCTGCTGAATCGCTGAGTAGCACGGTAGTTGCCATTATTCAGATCCAATACTGTAGTAATCGCACTGTGGCGAACACGATGCGGTGACATCTTCTTAGTAATTCCGGCTTGCTTGCATAACCCATCCACCAATCGCCTGATTGCCTCTCCAGTTAATCTCGCTCCATTTTTGTGGTATGCTAGCACGGTGAAAAGCGGTTCATTGCTACGTTTCTTCTTACTGGCTTTTATCCAACTGGCGATTGCGTCGGTAGTTTTCTCCGATAAATCAAGAACTTCCTTCTGGCTACCCTTACCTTTACCCAGGATAAAGAGAGTTTTTTCCTTGGCGTTAAAGTCAAGCACATTCAAATTGACTATTTCATTCCGACGCAAGGCATTATCCCAGAGCAACCGCATAATGGCATAATCGCGCTTACCCTTAAGGATACTGCGGTCAACCAACGCTATGACTAAAGCATAGTCCTCGGCTGGAATGCCCATTGTGTCACGGTAGGTTTCGACCTTTTCACCTTTGACATCATCCAGGGAGAAATTGCAGACTCCCAGCCGTCGCCCCATCTCAACCATTGACTTGATAGCACTAAGGCGACGATTCACCGTAGCTTCAGCCAGCTTTTTCTTGATCAGGTGCGCTTTGTACTTGAGAACTACAGCAACGGCGTGACGCTGTTCCAGGTGAAGGAATTGCAAAACCAAATCCCGGCGGGGTTCTTTTTTGGCAACGAACAGAAAAAAATCTTTCAGGTCTTTTTGGTATTCGCGCTTAGTGTTCAGCGATCGCTTATCCCCAATCAGCTGCTGGATAACATCGGGGTCATTTTCTAAAGAAAAATCCTCCCCGATCGCCAAGGAGAGCGAATTTTCTAGAACGCTTAGATTTTCAGGGTGAATGGGGTTCATGGGTTTAAGCAGAGGAGAGAAGATGTTTAATTTTTATTCATCAGCCAGGGCTATGGGTTGTTAATTGTAACGACCTGCACTGAGACGGCATTTTCAAACCAGGATTAGAGAGCAACTAGAAATTTCTAAATAATCTTAAAATCTTTCCATCCCCAGGCAAGCCCATTCCTACTAATCAAGAATTCTTTTCCGATTTGCTCTCGAATTTTGTGGCAAGAAGCTTTTAACTGTTGATAGTCATCAGGGTGAATATCCATTGAGCTTCTAGCGCGGGTGAGCAATTGACGCTGATTTTCTTGCCACTCCCAAGGTTGATACCACCATGAAGGGTAAAAATCTGCCTGTGGAGTAATCACCGCATAATCGCGTCCTTTCTGGATATCTTCTAGATCCCATGCTGGAAGATAAGCAAGTAAATCAGTTTCTACCCACCATTGTTCAATGATTGCTGTTCCATCGTCGTCTCGTGTACCGATACGCTTTCTTGCCTGAATTTTGATTCTGGCGTTGGCAGTAATCCCTGCATATTCTTCTGGTTTAGTCGCATGAGGGTTGATTTGAATTAATTTTGTCTTGCTGTTCGTCATCTTGGATTGAAGAATAAATATTCATCGTGATTCTTAATGGCTTCTCTTTACATTTCCCTGTTCCTCTACGCCCCTTAAAGTCCTGCCCTCTGCTCCCCTGCTGACCATCTTAGCCGTTAGGCAGTATTTATTACTCTAAGTGGTGCGAAAAGGTATATTGTCGCACTATTGCTTGAAGCATCTGTGGGCGGGGTTTGGGGAGCTATTGTAAGTTGATTGACAATTTTTCCGGGTGATGAAGAGAAATTAAATTCTAGAAAAGTGTAAGGGCTGACGATTTGACTAAGTAATAATGCTGTATGAATCTGGATATTGCGGTTTTGCCCGATGAGAACAATGTACAAGTAGCTTTAAATACTTTTTCTTGGGGAAGGGTATCTACAATTTTTTTAGGAAAGGATTATTCCAATTTCCCTAATCAAGAGCCACAGCTTTTTGAAACTATGGTTTTTGGAGGTGAATACAGTGGGAAATTCTGGAGATATTCAACTTGGTCACAAGCCGTAGCCGGACATAAAGAGGTTTGTATTTTAGTTAGTTGATACTCGAAGACTATTTAAGGATATTCAATAACTGGTAATTCAATCTGTTTGATAAGATATTTTTACAGAACTTATCAAGTCACCTAGAAAACAAAACTCAGTCCAAATAATTCTCAAGGGTAGGAGTATGAAATCAGATGCATTAGAGCTATGTCATCAAGAGTTTAAAAATAATTCCGTGAGGTTTTTGTCAGCAATCGCAATTGAGCCTGGATATTTTCAAAGCTTTTCAGAGATAATGCAGGCAGTCTCGCTTGAAAGCGCTATCCCATACAAAGATTTAGCATCTTATGAAAAGGACTTTCTTCGTGGGTGGGATGAGGTTTATGAAAAGGCTTGTGCTGAGGCTGACCGACGAAAAAATGGGGAAAGTCCTAACTTGAACTGGTTTGATAAGCTTGGCTGAAGCCAAAATATTTCTCGGAGTGCTTTAAATCCTTGGACAGGAAATCAATCATGATTATTGATACATTAATTTTAGTAGTTTTAGGTATCAAGTGACGAAAAGGTAATTTGGTACACGAATCTAATCAAAGCATGGATTTATACAATGAAAATTACTGATATTTACGTTAAGAATAATTGCTTAGTATTTTGTACCGATGATGGATGTAAATCAATTTATCATTTATCAAATATTGTTATAGACACAGGCTTATCAATAGATTCGCTCTCTCCCAAAAAACTCCCAGAATCAAGAGTACAAGAAATTATTGAAGCTGAAGGCGAACAAATATCAATAATTGAAATCAAAGGCTCAATTGGTAGATTAGAAAAGGCAGAAAATTGCCTTGATGCTAATTATAATGAAGCTTCTAACAGATGCTCTTATTGGTTTTCCGGGCAAATAAACAATATTTTAAATAAACTTTTTAGTTAACTTGGTGAGTTGAAAAGGGAATTATGCCGCGAAAAAAAACAAATCAAATTAACAGTAAGGAAGGCTGCTGGCTATTTCTGGATTGTGAGATGCTGACGGGCATTCCTGCTGATGAGTGCCCCAATACTGAATCTTGTAAGCACAACGCACTTTTAAGCCAAAATAGATGGTGCTTTCTGCCTTATCAAAGGTGGCTTCCAGAGTACGATCAATTATACAAAATACCTACATTAGAAGTTGGTTATTGGGTAGCTCCTGAAGCAGCAGAAGCTGGCTATAGCCCCCCAGTCAGCCTTTTTTATGCTTATGAAGATTCATTTTTAGGGATTGGGGAGGATAGAGAGGGCAAGAGAATTGGTGATGTTCCACCAGAAGCAACAGAGCTAGGTTTTGCTAGAGCAAGCTACCTACCATACAAAGTCTCAAAAGGTGTGCTAACAGTGGAAATCATCAATGACAAGCGTTTATTAAGAGATATCGGATGGGGAGAGGCTGCGGATTTACCCTATGCCTTGCACCATGACATAGAAACTGGTAAAAGCTTTATCAAAGTTGATTTTGATATAAATAGCACGAAAAACCAAGAGGCTATTGATTCTGGCTGGCATCCAGGGCATCGAATTTGGAAGCATCGAGTGTATTGCGACAAAACAGGGCTATATGACCAGAGGCAAGAACAGTGGGTAAAAGAAAATTAAAACACGGCGATCTAGTAACTTTTGAATCGCACGATGAACAGTGTAAGCCATTTCAGCAATTTGGCACTGTAAAAAAATATCTTTATCCAGATTTTCACCCAGATGGATACATTGAAATTGTGGATGAATCCGGCGACACAATTCTTTTCGGGAACGCAGGTAAAGGGATTCAGAAGGCTAAAAAGCAGATTGATTAATTTGTGTTTGCGGCGAAATGACTTTAGGGAGATTTTGACCAATTTAGTTTTTTGGTAACTGACACTCTTCGCCATTACTGGACAATAAATGCCCAATTGCGAATAACAGAAAATAATACTCCCGCAGTCTTTCATAGTGCGAAAATTCATGTCAGTGTTGAACTTGCAGGCTTTTAGTATTTATGTCGTCAAATCAGAGGGGATTGAAAAATGACATCCCAAATAACTGACATGAATTTTCGCTTATAAAACCGAAATTACTTACCCATAAGGAGATAACATCCACTTAATAGAAGGGCGAGTTTGGGAATTAGATCAAAATCTAGAATTAACCACTGAAGAGATTTTTGAGATTGTGTGTCAAGAATACCACCTAAATGCTGACTTGATAGAAAAAGAACTAAATTGTAAATGTCCATTTGCCTTAACTGGCTTTTTAATGGAATTAGAACGGACAGAACTTTCCTATTATTTGAAAAGTGAAGAAATGGTTGAGGGAGAATAAATATGCTTGTCATGAATAATGATTTTATTGACCAGCTACGTGAAGAATTAGATATTTGGGATAATTCTCCAACGGAGTGTGATGGGCATAGCAAAGTTCTCTCTACTATTTTATTTAATAAGGGTATTGAACATATAATTTGCTGCGGTTCATTCCAATGGATTGGGCATGGTCAAGTGTCACCGCATTATTGGATTGAGTTGCCGAGTGGGAACCTAACAATTGATTATCGAGCCAGAATGTGGTGTCGTGTTATGAAAAATCCACAATTAGTTGATGTAGAAGTTCCGCACAGTATATTTAAGAGTGCATATTGGAATCAGGTTGAATACACCAAGATACAAAAACTTATTCCAGAAGAATTCGGCATACCTCTAGAAGACTGGTTGTTTAAAATCTTAACTGTATCTATTTAAAGGCTTTGGATGGTGATGCTTGATATTTAAACTAAATTGTTTAGTTTGCGCTTGGACGTAATGCGCTCTCAAGCAGCAATTCATTATGTTAAAGATGAAGTTAGTTGTTGAAAATTGAAAAATTTCACTGTAGTTGCTTGAATTTATTATTTGCCGATAGCAATAACTCTTGAGCTTTTAAATAAACAGTTGTACCTTTTTCCACCTTTTCTAATTGGTTAATAATACTGTGTAACTGACTAATTACACGATTGCGCTCCAAATTTTTGGGGTCAGTGGGAATTGAAGCCATTAAGCTTTCTATTTCTTGTTGTGCTGTTGCCAAAGCCTGTACAGAATCTGCCTCAGCTTGTCGTCTTACTTTGACTTGACCCAAATTAGTCTCATAAGTTGCTAATAACTTTTGTGCTTCTGCATAACCTGCCACATCTGACGCAGAAACTTCTTTTAACCGCTCAATGGCTTCTGACCATAAATTTTCTATTTGTTCCCATTCGGTGACTGTGTGCGGTGGATTTTGGCCAGATTTAGCAGCTTGCCAAGAAAATTGCTGCGCTGCGGTAATTAAAGCACTGACGTGTTCATTTCCCGCTGCTAATCCCACAACTTCTTTAAAATCACGCTTGTAGGCATCTAGTTGATTTTGAGCAGTTCTTCCGGCTAAGGTTTGGCCAGGAATTTCTTCTAACTTATCCAGTGCTGAACGCCAAGCTGCGAACGCCGACTTTTTATCGGTTACTGTTGTAGCAATTTGATACTGCTGTTTTGCATTCAATAATGCTTGACTATTATCAGTGAGCAAGGTTTGAGCGTTTTTTTCCTGAAAAACCTTGGCTTCTAGTTGCCCTACTTGACGACGCGCTGCATTCAGACCGTAAACGCTGAACCGCCAGTCATACCACCAATATTTGTATTCAGGCCAATCGTTAACCAACCCAACTGGCAAGTTATCCAAATGTGTTTTTGTCTGTTGCAGTTGCTGTTCACCCAACGCTAAATCTGCTGCACTAGTGGGTTTTTCAATCAAGTATTCAGCTTGCTCAATTGATGCCAACGCCTGCCGATAGTGCTGTTCCATGCTCATGTAACTGGGTAGCAACAAAAAAGGCGCATTTTGCACCACAGTCCGGCGAATTATTGAGTAAGGCAGATTCGCCACCCAAACCACACCTGCGGGAATGCCGATAAGTATTACTATCCATATCAACTTAGTACCTATACCTCTGTTGGCTTTGCTAGGTCTTTTTTGATGGGATGTACTGCTAATCTGCCCCTGTGCAGCTATTTCTTGTTCTAATTCAGCCAGAGTTTTTGATTTTGATGGTTTTGCTGGTTGCTTCAGCACTATAGGTTGTTGGCTGGTTACAGATGAATTTATCCCAGAAGCATTTTGAGAGTTATTACGAGAAAATTTTTGAGTAATTTTGTGTAAAAAGGTCATATATAGATTCAGTGCTTAGTTTAGTATTCCCCAACTAAGCTCGAAATAAAAACAATACGTGGCTTTTTACAAAAGCTCCAAGGCAGGATGCATCAGGAAGCTTCGTTGTGGCAGTCATTATCGATAAACAGATATTGGGCTGGCATATTCAAGCAATCGTTCCCATCCCCAAACCCATGCAGTTTTTACTCTTATCTCTTTACCGTTGCTGAATTTGATAAATTCTCCAGCTCCGTCAAAAAATACATCAACAACCAATTGATTCCGCACATCGCGTCCCCACATTTTTTCTGCGGCATTCCACCACCGTTGCCCAGGTGAAGAGAACATCTCCCTTTCTAAATATTCATCACGCCATGCTTTAGGTTTCCAATTATCTTGTAACGCACGGATTAATAAAGCATTGGGGAAAATCTCTTTCTCATGTTCACTCAGCCACAGTGCATATTCAATTGCACTTCGCAAGGCATCCTCTAAGTCTAAAGAACAACCTTCAAGTGCATCTTGAACTTCGGCATCTGCAAAATTAACACCGATAGTTAAGAGCGCTGGTTCGTATTTTTTAAATACCTCGTACTCAACCGATTCCTTTTCCCAAAACCACATAGTATACCCCTAACTATGTTGAACTCCATTTATAGTAGATTAATCGTAATTGAAGAACTGGTAATTAAATCGCTACGCATTTTTAGAATCAGGAAATGCCCCAAAAATCTCAGTCACGTTATCCAGAAAATTGGTCAGATATCGCTCTTGATGTCAAACAATCTGTAGGGTGGCGTTGCTCTAAGTGTGGCTTACAGTGCATTCGCCCCGGTGATGATACGTCCGAACTTTCCCGTTCTCTTAGAACGGCGCTAACACTAACAGTACATCATAAAAATTTTCTGCCAGAAGATAATCGTCGAGAAAATTTATATGCGTTATGCACAGCTTGTCACCTCAGTTTTCATACGCGCCGCAGGGGAAATGTATCGCCAGGACAATTATCTTTATTTTGAGCCAGCTTCTTATTGAACTAAGGTACTGCAAAAGCGCCACCAGCAGAATGAACTACCTTTATCTCTGATTCCTGGGCGGGAGCAAGAACCAAGTAAATTGAATAGTTTTATTGAATTTCCATTTCTGCCATAAGACATTGAAGCTCCCAGGTTAGCCCTTCAAAGTCAGGCATATTTTCCTCTCTATCACGCGAGTAAGCGCTTGGTTCTATGCCGATGACTTCAGTTCCCACACGCACATCTGCTACGTGATTCATTCGACTGCACATCGGATACGCTTGTGTATCCCCTATTTTTTTGTAGGTGTCTTCACCGTTCGGAAAACAAAATAAATCGCCGCGCTGTAAATCTGAGAATTTCATATTTCTAAAAGTTTTGTTATTTAGTTTGCTGGTTTTTACTATTTTTGCACTTCATTAAGCAAATATTGATCAATCCGCTCCCTCATGTGGTTTAGAGCCGATTGAATATCTGAGAATGCTTGCCTTTCTTGTGATACCATTTCTGATTGCGCGGGTACATATAATTCAGCCCAGTAGCAGTACAAGTATGGATCAAACCACACATCAATGATGCAGTCTCTATACCAACCTCGTGAATAGTATTTATCGATCTGTTCTTTCATGTAAGCTACAGCCGATTGAATATCTGAGAATGGTTGCCTTTGTTGCATCAACATTCTATTGCGTACCGGGGCATATAATTCAGCCAGGTAACATCTGCGCCTGTCATCACGCCAAACATCAATACTACAGCCTTTGTATTTCTCGGAGTGCTTTAAATCCTCGGACAACAAATCAATCATGGTGAACACCGTTTTGCTTATGAATAGCGGTCTTGATACCTAAGAGCGTAAAAGTTTCTCGTTTCTTTGATTACAAGTTTTAGCATTATTTATTCAATTATCTAATAAACTTAGGCTAATTGGAAAGCTGATTTCTTATTGATACTTCTGCCGTGGTTGTCCGCGATGCCGTAACCACGCCGTAGGCTACGACCTATACAGGGTATGAATTGCCGTGATTGCTGCCGGATGCCGTAGACACCCATTAAAGCCCGTAAAACAGACCTGATTCTCACCACGGCATTACGGCATTACCTTCACCAATCAGGCAGAGAGTAGCTATCATTCCCATCAGGATTTACCTGATCAGTCTTAACTAATTCAGCTAACCCATCAATTAATTCTTGCTCTGAATAACCAGATAACCTGTCTGCTTTCTTCAAATCGCGTAATGTTTTTGGGGTTTTCGACTTCACATTCTGGAAGTATTCATAAATCTTTTTAGCCACCTCAGATAATGGTTTGGGATGTATCTGGTGAGCCGGACTTAAATTAAATTCCAGGTCAAATACTCTATCTAAATATTCCTGCTCCGAAGCAATCGGCTTGACTTGATTAGATAATTGTGGCATTAATGCCACAACAAAACCCCCAACAGAAGCAATCATCACTGGGCGTAAGTTTTGATAGGAGACTGTTTTTACTGACAAGTATTTAGATTTAATTTGCTCCCGCTCTTGTTTACCTGGAATAATGTCACCTCTATTTAAAATCAACTCCAGTACCCCATAAGATTCTTGTTCCCTTCCGTTCTTGATATATCTGTTACCTAGCAACAATAAATTGAGACAGAGACGAGTTTGAGCGTCCATCTTTTCAATGCCCAATGCTGCCAGATTAAAAGACTGTAGGGAAGCAATAAACTTAGTGTTAAACTCTCGACCAATCAGCAGAACATCAAGCAATTTACTCCCATAATTCCAATCAGAGTAAAGCTTGCTTAATGAGTCAGCAATTACTAGCCAATCATCCAGAATTAGAATCAATGGTGGTAAGGATTCGCGCTTTGATTCTGGTAGTTGCTTACGCTTTTTGTACGAGGTGTAAAAGCGGTCAATGACTTCTTTAGCTAGGTCTGGGTTTTCCCCGTCAAAAACAATTACCCTTTCTTTCTCTCGCAAACCACAGAAACTATCATTCTTAGCACTAATTACCCAAATATCCGCGTTGGGGGAATCTGCAAGGATTTTCTCAATCAAATAATTGAGGGTTACTGATTTACCGCTTCCCGGCGCGGCGACTAAAGCAGTGGAACTATCGGCTCTGGCTAGGGCTTGCAAAGTATTGAGGGCAAGAGCTTCTGATGGGTCAAGGCTAGTAGCAGTATTTTGTCCTAATGTCTGCTGTTGTTCCCCAGTAACTTTATCGTCACCCCTGGCGATATCCTGCATTGACTGCCCCGGTAATGCTGCGGCTGGTTGTCCAGTCGCCTGTTGCAGTTGCACCCGTGCTTCTGCCTCCGCCCTCAAACGTACCTGCTCTTGAAAGATGGCTAACTCTTGCGGTGTCATTTGTGACAATTGTGCTGCTCTTAGCCGTCGATTCTCTGACCATTGGTGAAACTCGTAGTCTAGTTGGGCGCTATATGCTTCCTTATGGAGCCTTAACCCGTACCAAAGTTTAGAAATTAACCAATTGCTACGAATTTCTTCTTGAACAGAGGGCATTAGTTGCATTAATCGCCATTCCCTAGCTTTGGATAACCCATAAGCTCCACCAACCAATAGCACTGAAGCTAATCCCCACAAAGCCTTATCCGGGTTACTTGGTTCTATTATTCTTAAGCGGGTAGCTTTGGTAGGCAGGAAGTTATCACGCTGAAACTCTGGGTTAGCTGGTGCATAAGAAGAGGCATAAAACTCCGATTCAGGCATTATGTAACGCTTGTTGGGAGTGCAGTACCTTTGCTGATTAACGGGTTTGGTGAGCGTTGAGGGGATGAAACAATATTCAACTAAACTAATCATCGTGCCAGTAAATGACTTTGCCCCACAAATTAACCCAATAGTTGCCAGCACCCCCACAGTAATATTGTTGGCTATTCCTGATCGTAAATAATCCTCAAACTGCTTACGTTTCATTGGTTTGTCCCCCTCGCCATAGCTGCAAGCAACAACACTCCCAATGCTGCCAACCCGATCATTAACCAAGGGGTATCAGTCTGGGGACTGGGCTTAACTTCGTACTGTCTTACTTCTGAATAGAACCTTGTCTTACCTGTCTTGGTCGCTCCTGACACAGCCCGATATTCATCAAACGCCACCCAAAGAGTTGCCCCTACGCTTGCAGTTTGGGCAGTCGCTACCAAAAAATCTTTGTCAATGTGGATTTGTCCGTCGTAGTGAAGCTTGGTCAGGGTATTGGCGAAGAATAGCCCCAGTACAATGCTGCCCAATGTGCCAGAAGCCATTGCCCCAATTCCAAGAGTTGTGAGTAGGCTGACTCCAGCATTGGCGGTGAACACTCCCAAGAATGTAGCCAGTGCTTTGTTTAGCAGTTGTTTGTTACTGAAGACATCACGAATGGATTGCTCTAACCGTTCGCCGTCTTCGCTCTCCGGGGTCGGTTTTTCTGAAGTAGTTTCACCCCAGAGCATTGGTGTGGACTGTTCACTGGTGTTTTGGAACTGCGATAATAGGGAATCAATTTCATTCATGTTTACCTCGCGTGGGTGAAACAGAAAAAGCCAGAGTCTAGAAGAGGCTTCGGGGCGGAGGGGCAGAGGGGCAGAGGAGAGGTTACAGTCCATTCCCCCTTGCACCCCTGCTTGCCCTAACGAAGAAACATCGGTTCCTAACAAGTTCCCCCCTGCTCCCCTGCACCTCTGCTCCCCTGCTCTCTTCTGTCTGCTGGCTTTCGACTAATTACGGTTAGATGCCCATGAAGTTGCGAAACCACTGCCCTACTCGGCTAATCCCAGCAGTGCGCGAGTAATTGGGCTTGGGTATGCGGTCGGTTTTCGCTTCACTGCCGTTTGTCCACAGTGCGCTAGTTACCGCAGTTTCATAAGCGCGATCTGCTGCGTCTTGGGCTTCTGGCACTTTGTTAGAAGCTTTGATTAAATCAGCCTCATATTTTGCGATCGCCATCAAGTCGGCAGTAGCCCCAGATATCTGAATCAAGGATGAGCGTTGCGCGTGACGGGTGGCCTCGGCAGTGGTGGCGTTGACGTGTTCCGCCTGCATTTCGGTCATCTCGTTCTTAAAACGCTGTTCTCCTGTCTTACTGGTGTTGATAGCTTTCAGGGTTTGCGTACCGTGCTTCTGGGTGAGTTGCACCAGTTCTGCATAGGCTTGGTTTATATCGCCTGTGGTTTCAATGATTTTCCGGTATACCTCCAAAGCTTTAGGCAGATTAGCCTTAGCTGTGTCAGACAGTCGCGCCATATCTGCAATTTTGGTGATTACCGTTTGGTCGCCAAGGAGGGCTTTGTTGAAGTCCGATTCTGAGACATCAAACAGTCTGCCCATTGCTCCTAACGTACCGGGGGCATTGTTGTGAATATGGTTTTTGAGTTTTGCTGCTCCGTAATTTCTAGCCATTTATTCTCCTAATAAGGTATTAAGTCGTAGTCGATATCGCTGTCTGGCTGGGGCAATTCATCCCAGTAACCCATCTCTTCAAATCGGCTATAAATTCTCGTTGCTAGTTGCCGTATTGGATCATCAAAATCATCAGAGATTAAATCAAATCTGTTCTCACCAAATGCCAAGAGATTTGCAATGTCTGGGTCAATACCATTGCCCAAAAATTGACCAAATGCAGCAGAGTATGGATGGTCATCGATAGTTGAATGAGTTGCTAGAAATTCCGTCCCGGTGAAGGGTGGGTAATCTTCACTCTCGAATATTGGTGTGTCAAGTGCCTTAATATCTGCCTCAATCCTTGCTGCCCATTCTTCAGGATTTTCCGCTTTGAATTGCTGCTTTCTTAGGGCGGAGTCGGTCAGAGGTGATTTGCCCCAATCATTGGGATTTTTGTAGTCAAGTGTCATTTGTTAGAATCCTTAAGTACAAATCGTTTTGCGGCGAGAGATACATCCTGATTAGGCGATCGCCAAGCTTGCCGGCAGATGCGATCGCTTCATCATCAGTTCTCACAAAACTCAACAAGTTCAAAAACCTCTCTCTGCACTTGGGTTTGGCTTAATTCTTTTCGTTTGCATGAGAGAGTCATTGAATATGAAAGGGGCATTGACTCGACAATTAGAGTGGTGGCTATAGCGCAGTTGTTGACCGCGAAATTCATACAAATGATGACGTTGCAAAGTTGTCGTTTCTAACATAAGTTCCTCAAACTTGGGAGTAGAATTCGATATTTAGGATTGCTTCGTGAATCTCCATCAAGGCTTGCACTGCATCACCCATTCTGAGGTCATTCGATGTACTGAACCTTTCGGAGGCTTCGATTTGCTTGTAATTGGGCGATGCTTGCACAAACCTAAGAGTCTGTTCGCAACCCAGGATAATAGTCATGATTTCGGTAGTCGTTAGCGATGCTTGTGTCTGCATGGTTTCGTGGTCGCTCATGATTTCTTTCCTTTTCTTTGAGCTTTGATTGGTGCGGTTGGCGCTTCTGGCTGACTCGGCTTCTGAAGTACATAGCTGATTGCACCTGCACCCCCCACGGCTGCGGCGATGGTGAACATATTGTTTCTGCCAAGCTGCTGGACTCCGAAATAGCCAAAAGCGATCGCTGCTGCTGTTGCTCCAATGCCTAAAAGCGTGTTCCTTAATGTGGTTCTGCTCATGCTGCCCCCTTGAAATTAGTGACCATTGCGCTAAGTGCCGATTTATTGGGCTGTGTAGATTGCACTGTTTCAACTTTGGGCGATGTTTGTACATTGCCGTGTTGAAAAATCAGCTTCTCTACACCTGCTGATAATGCTTGTGTTGGTGCATCTTGGGGTAAATCAAAAATCTTGCACAATTCAATTACTGCTAGGTAGGAGATGGTTATACGCCGAGATTCGTAATTCATTGATTAAGCTCCTCTTGCAATTTGAGTTAATAGCTTCAACCCCAAAGCATTGATGAATTGGGGATTGTTCAAAATCACAAAACCTAAACCGGCTAGGTTTTGATCCACCACTGGCAGCGAAACACCCCCACCCCAGGCGACAAGGTATTTAGCGCGGTCTAGATAATTGCCAGCAGTCACAAAGTTGGCGAATTTCTCAATCCTGTTACTCCACCATTCATCCAAACTTTGGCTGTACTCGGTTTCAAACTTCTTACCTGTGAGGTGGTTGCCTCCATAAGTGAAAGTCCCTTCAAGAATTCCCTGGTTAACGAGGCTGGGCGAGTGTTTCACATCCTTGGACAACAGACTTACTCGGTCGTTTCGCTTGTCGAGAGATCCGGCAATCATGCTGTGCAGTTCACCGGCTCCACCTTCAATCAAGTGACGGTCAATCACTGCACCACTGCCGTTGAACACGGTAATCAACCAAGTTGATGAACCGATATCGAGTGCGATCGCTAATTCTGAAGGGTCAAGAATTAGGGACGCTTCACCGAATAAACAATGGGCAATGCTGCCAAATCCTTCGGGGTAAATGCCTGCAACCGCGATGTCAACTGTCTTGGTGACAATGGAACGAGTTACAGGATGCAGATGCTCAAAGGTGTGAGTTCCTGAAACTCTGCGTTTAATCTCTTGTCCCCAGCGTTCGGGGTTATGGTTGCTCAAACTAATTGAAAGCTTGAACCCATCGGGAATATTCAGAACTGCCAAATCTGCAAGGATGCTTTCTAGTGCTAGTTCTGCTTTTTTGGCTTTGTCCTCGTGTAACAGGGTGTGGTCACTTTGGGCTAGAGCCGCACTGCCCCAAAAGAATTGAACGTCTTTTAAGTCAAGACGCGAACCTTCTACATACCGAACCCATGCCCCATCTTTTGAGATGGTTTCGTGGTGCATGATGTTGCGGTTGCGAACAAGTGAATATGCGGCAGGCATCATGAGCGAAAAATCACCGATGATTGCCTTGCCATAACCTGCACCTGCGTCTTTACCTCCAGTGAGGTCAGTTAGCCCGGATTTGGCTAACAAGTCTGCCTGAACTAGCCAATTTTTGGCATTGGAATATATAGCTGTCATGGTTCAGATGATTGTTAAAGTCTTAATTCTTCTGGCTTGGCGTTGATTTTTAGCTAAATCTAGACAAATCCAGATATCCAGTTAGGGGCAAGCCATAGCATCACTTTCTGGCTTCTATTGCCTTTGTTGGGTGACTGTTTTTGGCTGACAATTACATCATATCACATCATGATGTGATTTTAGATGATAAGATCGTATGTGATCGGACAAGAGAGCATATCATGATGTCAGGTGAGCAAACGAGTTCTGACTTAATGAGCAAAAAGTTAAATGCAATTATTCCAGATGAAACTTGGGAGGCGCTAGAGCAAATTGCTAATGGAGAGATGAGGACTAAAAGCCAAATGGCAGCTATTCTGCTTGGTGAAGCGATCGCGGCTAGACGTGCTAAAAAATCAGAATCTCAGAAGCAGGAAAAACCAGAGGCATGAGGTTTTTAACTTCCGTGTCCTACTAACACTGGATAAAGAGTCTAATAAATTGCTATTGATTCAAAAATACAGTGTCAAGTATTAGTATCAGTAAAGTTCGTGCTAATTTCACATTATTAATTTTGAGTTCGCCATGTTAGCTGTGAAAGACCCACATACCGATTTTCAACTCCCGCTGCATAACGAAGCAGCATTAAAGTGGATTAGGGAGACGAAAAATTACCTGTCCACTGTTGCTCTAGCAGTTGGTGGTGCGGCGCTGGTATCTGGCAGCTTAATTAATCCGGCTGCCTGGGCTGCTTTTGCACTGGCTTACAAACCGTTGGTGATCACTCAAAAACTTGCGCGGTTGGAAAAATTAACCGATCTACTTTTACAAGAGTTTAAAAGCGTTGGTATAGAAATCTTTCCATTTCCGGGAGGAGAGAAAAACCCTATTGACTTGTTTATTAGATTTCCACGAACAACTCACCTGTTTATCTCCATTCGTTCGATAGGAGATAGGGAGGTAGTCTACAACGAAGCCAGGGAAGCTTTACAACTCAGAAAGAAGGATAAGAATGGTTTGACAACCTGGAAACCTTGTCCACTGCTTGAGTTGGCTGATTACGAAAAGTGGCTTAACAAAAACAGAGACTTGTTCGCAATGTCATCCCGTGAAGCTACAAAAACCCCAACAGCAAAAGTTTTAGCCCTATGGCCTCCTACTAGAGCGGCTTCAAATCTCAATGAACATTTATATTCTTCCGTGGGAAGCATGAGAATTCTGGCTCTCAGGAGAAAAGGCACTATGTTTGTGATTCAAGAGGAGGAAGTAATCGAGTTTGTTAGGGCTTGGTTAGCCCAATACAAATAGGCTAAAAGTTGAAAACCCCTTCGTCCAGTGTGGACAACGGAGTTTTCAAAATTGATTCCATTGGAATTGGGGGATTGGGTGTCACGCCTAATTAATATCCCTAATAGTAATCTTATCAAACCTTTTGGAGTGTTAAGCAATTGTAACACTGGCTACACAAAAAACGGCAACTCAGGAATTTTACCAGATTAAATTTCTGAAGTTGTAGAAGATTACTTTCGGGATAGCTCCAATTCCTCCAATACACATACTGGAGGATTTGTAAAGTGTCACAAAAAGAACTATCTCATACCTCAGCTACGAACAAGCTGCTATTCGCAACTAAAGCTAATCCCTGTCCTCACTGCGGTAAACCAGACTGGTGCTACTCAATAGGAGAATTTACAGTTTGTGATCGCGATCGCTTTTATCAGCCTAACTATGCACTGGCTCAACCGGAACAATCGCCAACTTATGTATTAAGCAATAGTCAAAAATTAAATAATGTTCAAGGAGGTATCGCGTAATGGTTGCACAATTCTCCAATCAGCAAGCACTCGCCTCCTTTGATATTCGCAATTTTGTAGACCAGTTAGAACCAGCCAGAGAGAAAAATAAATACATCTGCCCAGTTTGCGGTGGGCATAATTTATCCATTGTCCAAGAAACTGGGAAGTACAGCTGCTTTAACCAGTGTGAGTGCAAAGACATCCGGGAGGCGATTAAACCTTGGGCTGAAGTCTTAGCAGAAAGAGCAGGGGTTAATTATACAACTTCCCCAAAAGCGAAAATACCCAACCCCAAGAGAATCTTGCCCAAAAGTGCGCCAATTCCAGATGGTGAATTAGCACTGGTGATGTTGACCCAAGCGGCGACTGACATACCCCAAACTCAAAACATAACTTGCAAGCTACCAAAGGGAATACCAGGGAATGCAACACAAACAATCTACCCTTACGGAAAAACCCAATGGGTAATTCGCTATGAATGGGCGGATTACATCAAAGAGAAGGGTTATGATAAGTCCTTCCGCCAATGGCACAGGCTTCCAGATGGCACTCCAGAGATGAGAAAAGGGGATGAACCCTGGAAAGCTTACCGCATTGATGAAGCAATTGCCTGTGCTAAATCAGTGAATGTCACCCCGGCGCTACTCCAGCATGAAGGTGAGGGATGCGTAGAAGTTGGTCGCGCACATGGTCTGGCTGGGATTACGTTTCAAGGCAGTGCATGGGATAAGAAAACAATTACCTCGGAATATCAACGCGCAATTGAAGCAGGCATAGGATTAATCGTTTTTCTGCACGATGCTGACGACACTGGCTTAAAGAAACTCCAGACCTGCCAAGATTGTGCCGACGAGGTGGGGATTGCATTTATTGGAATTAACCCTCACGACATCTGCCCCGATTTACCATATAAATCAAGTGACATCAAAGAAATCTTGGGGCAGATGGAAACACCAGAATTTATCCGTCGGTTAGAGCAGGAGATTCACGCGGCTGTGGCAAAGCGTGAGCAACTGGCAGAGGTAAACGTCATTGATAGCGATGATGACCAAAATCCGGTTGTAGCCTTTACCCAGCAAGCTTTTCAAGCTCTCTACGGAGATAAGAACTGGATTTGTGCTGCTGATAAGCTTTACTACCACACTGGCAATCATTATAAACACTCCCCAGATTCCACAGAACGCAAAAGAATCTACGACTTTTGCAATTCTTTTGTGGTCGAGAACGAGCAGGGTAAAAAAACTTGTCCTTATGCTTCGCCCAGTTCAGTCAAAAAGGTTTTGGAGTGGGCGAAAATGGGAACAGAAATTGACCCAGAACTAATTAATCCTCCTGGGGTAAATTGCACCAATGGGATAGTCAAGGTTGAGTGGGAAGGCAGAAACTTTACAGTAAGACTAGCCCCACATACACCGGAGGATTATTACATTTATGAACCATTGATTGAATATAACCCTAATGCTGATGATACATATTGTGAGCAACTTTTAGCTTGTTTAGACAAGCCACAGCAAGAAATATTTCTTAGAAATATTGCTGCATCCCTTGACCTTCAAACTGTTAGAAAATTCAGAGGGAGAGAGGTAAAAGCAATGTTCGCAATTGGGCTTGGTTCTAATGGTAAAGATGCTCTCCGCGAGTGTGTATCAACTATTTACGGGAAGAATGGGTTAACTTCTGTCTCCTTGGGTGACTTTCAATCTTATGACGAAGGCAGAAAATTCGGACTAGCCCCACTTATATATAGTCGAGTTAATTGGGCTTCTGAAAACCCACAAACATCTAGAATTGACAGACTTCAAAGTTTAAAATTATTTGTCACTGGAGATACATTACACTGCGAACATAAAGGGAAAGACCATATAGAATTCTCTTCTAACGCAATAGGTATTTTCAACTTAAACGAAACTCCCGCTTTTCAGGGTGTAATACAAGCAATCAAAGATAGGATTGCAATTCTAGAATTCAAGAAAACCTTTGTAGATAATCCTTCGCCAAATAATCTAAATGAGATAAAAGGCGACCCCAGATTTCGCTATGACCAAGATTTTATTAGAACAAAATTAGCTCCCGCATTCCTAAATAGAATCTTAAAAGCTCTTAATAACCTTATAGAGTCAGGTATCGATTATGAATGCACAACCGACGCTTTCCGCAACCTTCAGAGAGAGAATAATCATCTTTTTGACTTCATTGAAGATGAAAAACTGGGTTACGTCGAAGGTGGGGAGATGTCGGCAAGTGCTTTGTGGATGTTGCTGGAGAATTGGTACATCCAAAATGGCACATTAACTATAGATGAAAACAACCGTAGAACATGGATTGACCAAGTACGCCCCAGCGACAAAAACGTGAAGGGCATCAACCAAATCATCGCTCGAATCGCTCAACTCTTCCCCAAGGCAGTCAGGGCAACTCGGTACTGTGACATTCGGAAAAAACAGATTCCAATTCTCAAAGGCATCGGAATTATTGAGAATACCCGCCCCATTATTGAGAATACCCGCCCCATACCCGCCCCACTACCCGCCCCAGAAACCCAGTCACAGCAAGCAACCCGCCCCACCCGCCCCACTTTTTCTAATTTTGGAGAAAACATTGAAGAGTCAGATATGAAAATTGAATTGCTTTCTCCGACAATGGAAAAAGAGGAATATGTAACCCAAACTGGGGCGGGTGAGGCGGAACCCTTACCAGATAAGGAAATCTGGGGCGGTAACTGGGGCGAAACTGGGGCGGTTAGCTCCCAAAGTGGGGCGGGTAGCTCCCCAAGTTGTGCGGAAAAGCTAGAAAGTGGTGCGGGTCAATCGGACTCTGTGCCATCTTCTTCTGATTCCAAGGTTTTAGCCTTTGAAGCGATCGCTTGTATCTTGGAATCCCCTAATCCAAGTTGGGAGGTAATCAAGGATATTTTGAGCGAAATGGAAATCTCTTCTTATTTAGAACTGCACGGGTTTTTGACCTTGGGTGAATTCGCGCAACTTGAGATGCTAATACCAGCCGCCGAGAGGGAGGTTGATCTTTAGTACTACAAGAGGGACTGTCACGGTGATGCCCAATACGAGAGTCAGCCCTGACTGGCGCTCACGTCAAATTAAGGTTTTGGGGCGGTTAGGCGAACTTCTTGACAAAATATCACCCCAGATATACATTGCTGAAACTATTACTATAAAAGGATTACAGCCTTAACGAACAATTTCCCCGTTTCGGTGATCGCTTCAATAGGCGATCATACAAATTATCCGAAAGTACTAAACTTCAACCATCAATACTACCATGCTCAAACTATTGCCCAAATTTTCAATTGGGATCGCAACTGCTGCTCTTACCACTGGTGTAATTGCAACAAGTCTTGCCCAAAACTCTACTGTTAGCTATGACTTCACAATCAATGTGACCAAAGGCTCGTTAGCAGGCAAATCGTTCAATGGCAGCTTCAGCTACGATAACTCGACCTTAAAAGGCATTGGAGTTGAAGAGTTGGGAGTTAATCAGGGATTAAAGGCTTGTTTTAACTATCTTGGACGTAACTATAGCGAGAGTAATGATCGTGACTATCCTACGTTCCCGAAACTAGTTTTTGAGAATGGCAAAATCAAACAACTAGACTTTTGGTTACAACCAGAAAAGCGCGTTGTCTGGTGGAATTTACCTGGATGGGAAGTTAAGTATTCCCAGCGTCAAGCTTCTACCCCTACCATTCTAAATTGCCAAAAACGCTAAAGCGATACCTACGGTGAGCTACGCTAACGCACTTTATTGGTAGTGCCAGCGTAGGCGCAGCCCGTCGTAGACACTGACTTTTCCCGTTAAGTCTTAAAAGGCTTGCTCACAAAGGATTTAGGAAACAGCATAGCAGATATGGTACAGTAATTGAAATTGGGTGCTAAAGGTGACGAGCAATGCTGGACTAATAGGAGAAATCGCCCCAAGTATCATCATAAAAGCTCACTGCCTTATCATTAGTGTCAACCGAGTAAAATTTTACTTTTTTGCTTACGGCTCAGTAGCTTGCTTGCTCCTAGCGTAGCCCCAAATGCCAACACAGCTAGCGTCATTCTAGGTTCAGGAATAATAGTGTTGTCTTCAGTGAAAGCTAAAAAGCCAGCCCCATTTAATCCACCTCGACCGGCAGGGATAAAGGTGTCAATAAATGCTCCTGTCTTGCCGTCGTAACGCAACACGTTGTTACTATTTAAGCCACTAACATAGAGGTTTCCATCAGGGCCGAAGACTGGCTTGAGAGGATCGTTAAGTCCTCCACTGCCAGCAGGAATAAAGGTGTCAATAAAAGCTCCTGTTTTTCCATTAAAGCGCGAAATATTGTTACTCACAAAGTTAGCAACATATAGATTGCCATCTGCTCCAAAGGTCAAACCACCAGGTTCTGAACCTTTTGCCTCTGTAGCAAAAGTGTCAATAAAAGCTCCTGTTTGTCCGTTGTAGCGAAGAATATTATCCGTTAGAACACTACTGACGTAGAGGTTATTGTCTGAACCAAAGCTCAAACCAAAAGGTGCAGTGAGTCCGCCGCTACTTGAAGGAACAAAAGTATCAATAAAAGCTCCTGTTTGTCCGTTGTAGCGGAGAACACTATTACTAGTGCGGCTGTTAATACTGGTAACGTAGAGGTTGCCATCAGGCCCAAAAACTAAGTCTTCAGGTGCATCTAGTCCACCACTACCAGAAGGAACAAAGGTACTAATGAAATTCCCTGTTTTTCCGTCGTAACGTTGGATACTACCGTTCAAAATACTGCTTACATAAAGATTATTATCCGGCCCAATAGTTAAACCAGTTGTTCCCTGTAGTCCTCCACTACCATTCGGAACGAATTCATCAATGAATTCTCCCGTTTTTTCTTCGTAGCGTAGGACGGAGTTATTGTTATAACTCCCTACTAAAAGTGCTGCGTTAGCTCTTGGGGCTATCCACCCTAGCAATGCGAAGCTTATCAGTGGGACACCGATCTGACAAAAATTGAAAAACTTCATAATTTTGTTAGCTAACAGAACTATAATTACTTAGTATACTTAATCATACATTCGTAACATTTCTGTTATTAATTCAAGTTGCTAGTTACGCAGATAAGCAATCTTGAAAAAGAGAGAGTATAGATTTATTTTTGTCAATATGTCTATCAGTAGAAATAAATCTACTAACACAATATAGGACTCATATTTGATTTTTGAAAAAAGGTAAAGGGAAAAAACCTTATATATCGAGCCTTCCAAAACTACGATATTGGCTTAAGGGGGCAATACTTGGGTCATAGTGGCAGCATAGTGCAAAGGGTGAAATGAGCAGTGATACCCCTGACTGTCTTATTGTTATATCCTTTATTCCAAATAAGCAGAGGAAACTGGACAAAGGGAAAGACACAGACAAAATTCTGTCACTGGTGAATGAGGAATTCTGTATTTTTTCATCCTTATGCTATTCGTGCAAGAGGTCTATTTATCAGTCGTCCAATACCCAATACCCAATGCCCAATGCCCCATGCCTAATCGGTTACTTTCAATTCATAAAGATTCCAAAATGGGCCACCAAGAGCAGTATATTGAATTCCTTGGAAGCGATCGCGCACTGCTTGCAGATTCAACCCCTCCACTAAATGAATAAAAGGCAACTGTTCTGAGGCAATGCGCTGATATTCATAATAAATTTCCTTGCGCTTGTTTTCATCCAATACCTGTGCGCCTTTAATGTAAAGCTTGTCAATTTCCTTTTCCCAGTCGGAAACTTCCCAGCCAGTCATGGGTGGATCTCCCGGTTGTGGCCCCAAATTAAATGCGTGGGATGCACCGGCAATTCTCCATATTTTGCTAGCGCTGTGAGGTTCAATACCGCCTCCAGCAAATCCTCCCAGGTAACAATCCCAATTATGCGTCACTTTGAGTTTTTCTAGATAAGAATTAAAGCTGAGAATTTGCAAATCTACTTGAATCCCAATATTACCGAGATCCCGTTTGATTTGAGATGCCATATCTCCTCTAACTTTTCTTTCAGAATTAGTTAAGATTGTAAATCTTACTCTGTTACCATCAGCATCTAAAAGCTGATTTTGGGCATTATATTTGAACCCAGCTTGTAACAGCAATTTCTTCGATTTATCTGGTTCACAATTATATACCTTTAACCCTTTTTCTGGAGGCAAGAAATAGGGACTTTTGACATAAACAAATGAATTTTGTAGTTCACCCAGTCCTCGATAAACATTTGTTTTCATGGTTTCGCGGTCGATGGCGTAGGCTATAGCTTGCCTGAATTCCTTTTTATTAAACCACCTAGATTTGATTGGGTCTACAAAAGGATTACCCTGAGAATTCTTAGCTTTACTCAGATTAAAAGCAATAAAACCTGTACTTGTATCTGGGCCACCATTATAAATTTCAAACTTCGCCCGTTTTTCTTCTCGCTTCAACAAACTAAAACCTTCAGGAGGAACTTCTAAATTATCCAACTGCCCAGAGCGAAAACTAATTAACTGATTTTCAGTAGATTCAATAATTTGCCAAACAATACGCTCAATGTAAGGCTGAGAATTGCCCTGAGCATCTTTGCGCCAGTAATATGGATTACGCCGAAATATAACTCGCTGACTGGAAACGTAACTTTCCATAATATATCGCGTAAACCGGACACTACCAGCGAGAATAAATGAGGTTGCCACCCCCAACTCGTCTACCCAACAAACATTACAGGTCTAGAGAATACCTTACACCAAGTGAAGTGCGATCTCTACTCGATGCTGCGCTCGATCGTAAAGCTCGTTATTCTCACCGTGATTATACACTGATGTTGCTCATGTTTCGCCACGGTCTGAGGGTGGGGGAAGCTGTAGGGGCTAAGTGCGGTTTAAGGTGGGATGCAGTAATGTGGGGCGAACGTCAGATTTTTATCACTAGGGAAAAAGGCAGTGACTCTGGGGTGCATCCCTTGAGAGACGATGAATTAGTTCTCCTCAAAGAACTCAGAGAGATGTTGCCTGATAGCAAATATATTTTCGTTTCCGAACGCGGTGAGGTGATGTCCACTGATGCAGTGCGAAAGCTGCTTGGGCGGCTGGCGGCACAGGCTGGACTTGATATCAAAGTTCACTGTCACATGATGCGCCATGCCTGCGGCTACTATCTGGTGAATCAGGGTTACAACACCAGAGAAATCCAAGACTTTCTGGGACACCGCGATATCAAACATACTGAAAAATATACCAAGCTGAATGCTCGACGCTTCCTTAATTTTGATTGGGGCGATTTGTAAAAACTTGTGAAAATTTTCTTCATAAAAAGAACAAAACAGAATAATTAAGGCTTTTGTTAGACAAATGTATTATGCTATGTTGTGCTAGTTAACTTAATTTGGCATAAAAGGGTATTAAATATCTTAATTTTTGGTTGTTTTATTTAATAAATTAGTAAATATTAAACCTGCTAATTGCATTTAGTTAAATAAATTAGCAATTTTTCAGAGTTAATCTAAATGAGGTAATGAGATGCAAACCTTTCAACTAATTGAAGATTTTGAGTTTTTACAAAAATTGCTAGAAAAAGACGAGAATAAATTAGTATTTGAATGGCTGTTTTTTTTGGCAGATTCAGAAATAAATGAAATTTTGAAATCAATTGGAGATTCTATTGACGAAGGAAATAAGGGATCTGTCGGCAGCGCTCAACTCTATACAAGAAGTTTGATCAACCAAATAAAATTACGTATAAAACCTAAAGTTTTTTTTAGCTCATTTGAAATACTACAAAAAGATTACATTTCATTTCTAAAAACAATAAACCCAAATAGTGAAATAGAAAGTTATATTCGTTCTCAGTTTTCCCTATTAGAAGAGGCATACGAAAGATTTATTGATAATTATGATTATAATTCAACTGTCAATTTAATTACTTGTGCAAAAGTTCTTGTAAATATCCTATCTACTTTTAACGAAGTTAATAGTTTTCTCATTAAAAATCTTCAACAAACTTATGATTTTGAACTTGATGAAACTTTAAATTCTTTTTCTCTTTTTATAGATTCTGATTATACATTTAAAGAATTTATACAAAAACTAGAAGCTATTCAAGCACTGTATTCAGAATTATGCTTTCTTTATGATATTTCTGAGGTTGATTTTCCTCTAAGAATAATTAAGATAGAATCTGGGAGTTTATGGGTTAAAATCTTTGGAGAATCTCGAGTTATAGAGACAATTGTATCTTTAATAAAAGACGCTAAGGAATATGGCTATAGAAACTTAACTAAAGAGGGAAAGATTGAAGCAGAGCAGCAAAATTTTAAAGCTATAGAATCAGCTTTAGAACTTAGAAAAAAGTTACAGGAAGCTAACATTGATGTTGAAGAATTTGATGAAAAAATAAAAAAAAGTTCTATTGTAATCATAAACAATCTTAATACTCTTTTGTCTGGTGAAAAGAAAATAAAACTAAATGGTGAATTAATAGAATCAGATGACACAACTCAAAAACTTTTAAAAGGCAGTAACAGATATTTACTTGAAGGTTCCAAAGATGCTACAGAGGACAATGAGTAGCTTAACTAGAAATAATCAGGTGTCCAAACGTCGTAGGCTATGGATCACAGGGTCTACAGTCAACGATGAAAATTAATCGGCATGGTCGCGCCAAGGTTCTTACACAATCAGAGATACAGCTAATTTTCAGTCACGGCTTGGACAATGACCGTGATCGCGGTTTATGTCGGGATTTGATAGTTTGACGACATCACACGAAAAGCGCCGACTGTAGAGCATTCAGTCCCAGATTAACCTGCAAAAGCGCGATGGCGTACCCGCCCGCTGGAAGCGATCGCTCTGACGGCTAATGCTGGTAGATACAGTTGCTAATTCCCAGTACCAAGGTGTATGCTGTTACACAAACTGTCTGCCAGTCAGACCGCCGACTATGACCAAACTAGACCGGGTACCAGTCGCCCAGCTTCCCGATAAATATGGGATTGTTAAATCTGTTATCTACGATCGGATCAATAGGTTAGGCATCAAGCCAACCAAAATCGGCAATAAGTCTTATGTCAGTGGAGAGCAGTTAGAGTTACTTGACCAGCTAGATGCTCACATGAAAGCGGGTGGCAGCATGGCAGACTTTGCCGACCAATACGCCAGACAGTCCGGGGGTCAGTCTGAGCATTTTGATTCTGGCATAGAGTCTGCCAGTCAGCCTGACGGTCAGTTAACAGTCGCCGGACTAACCGCCAGTCAGTTCGGCCAACTTTCGCAAGTGATTGAAGGGTTAGTGACACGGCTGATTCCCGCCATTGTCCGCCAGCTTCCAGTATTGGCTTCTGACCCAGTTGCCCATTTGAGGGCATTGGAAGAAGCTTATAAAAATGGTTGGCTACTCAGCACTCGTGAACTGGCGACTTTACTAAAATTGTCTCCCTCTACAGTTTGTAGGTACGGTTCAAAGTTTGAAGACGCTGGTTTTGTGTTTACCAGGGCAGGACAAAGGAAGGGGGGAGAAGTGGCTTGGTCAGTTGGAAAACAGAGAAAATCTAAATAAGTATTAATTGTGGTCGTTAAACAAATTACTCGTGCTTATAAAAAAAACTGTAAGCAGATTTCGAGTACTTTGTTCATCCTCCACTAAAAGCACTGTGCTGATTTATCTTAATTAGTCAACGTCAGAGAAATCCAGGACTTTCTGGGACACCGTGATATAAAAGACGCTGAAAAATACACCAAGCTAAATGCTCGACGCTTCCTGAATTTTGATTGGGGTAATTTATAGTATTCCATTTTTTATAATATAGTTAGCTATAATTAATATTAAAATTATCAATTTAAAATTGTAGATTTTTTATGAAGTGCATTATATGTAAACAAGATAAGCCTAATGAAAATTTTAGTGAAGAGCATATATTTCCTGATAGTATTGGTGGAAATATTAAACTAAATTGTGTTTGCAAACTATGTAATGATTTTCTTGGACATTCAGTAGATTCATTTCTTGTTAATCATGATTTTGTTAAATTGTACCGTCTTATTTTAAAGATACCTGGAAAATCAGGAGAAATTCCAAATCCGTGGAAGGAAGTGTATCTTACTGAGACTAACGAAAAAATTCAATTTATATTCGATAGGGATGGTAATCCTCAAGGACTAAAAACATTTACCAAAATTCAGAAAAATTATATAGATAATAAATTAGAATTAAAAATCCAAGCTGACGCAAAAGATAAAGATATACTACCAGGAATTATTAATAAAAAATTAAGAAGAGATGGGTTAAATCAATTAACCGAAAAAGAAATAGAAAAAATTATAAATCCTCAATCAATCATTAGATATCGACCACAGATTTATAAAAAATTTTCGATTGATTTATTTCTTTATAAACGTGCAATTATAAAAATTGCATATGAATTAGCTTATTATTATCTTGGTTCTACTTACCTAAATGATGAAATGGGGGAATTGTTGCGGTTGACTATTAAGGATAAATCTCCAGAAGGAAAGCAATTAACTAAATATCCAATTGATGCTTTTATTGAAATTTCAGGAACAATGTTATTTCCTTATTTTAAGAATGAACATGAGCATCATATTGCTATAATAAAACGACATAAAGATTGTCTAAAGTGTTACATTAGTATTTTTGATGTTTTTCAAAGTATAATTACTGTTAGTAATGATGCAAATCTATATCAAAATTTTAAAGATAAATTTATAGCAATTAATGCTAAAACAAGAAAATCACGACAATTAGAACTTGAAGAAGAACTTTTAAGGATAGCAAACGAAATATGTGGCACTACTTCTAGTTTTGAATTATCTGCTGATTTTTAAATGCAAAGATATAGGCATTACCGTGCCAGAAAAGGTTTTTTGTACGCTAAGAAAAATTATGAGCTACGACCGCGCAACGACTCTGCTCGGTCGGGGCTTTTTCTGCTTTGTATGGCTCGCGCGTCAAAGACATGAATGAAGCGAGAAGAGTTTGAGACTCTAATTCCACGTAATGGCTCAAAGGTGTAATACGATTTCTTACTAAAGATGTTGTTCTTTAGGGTGGCAGTTAGGTCGAGGGGGAGTATTATCTCCCCCTCGACCTAACTGATACCCAGCTCCTGCTAACAATGATTATCATTATTATTATGTTAATAATTCATCTTTAAAAGTCCGTTGGGAGTACGGTGTCCTCCAACAATTCACAATCATACCTTGAGCATTCAATATTCAATATTTAGATGCGTTCGCGCTGTTCTGCTTTTTGGGAGACGCTACGCGAACGCTGCGCTAACAGCAGTTACGCTCGTTCGCTCTTAGTGTCTCCCCTTGGGAGAAGGCTCGCTAGCGTTGTGCTAACACCATTTCTGCTTCTGAAAACGCAACTGTTTTGTAAATTAACTAAGTGTTTTTGTATACAAATATTGTAACTGCCAATTACTACTTTTGTAGTATCAATTTATTGAAAACCTAAGACTATTGGAAGAATACAAGTAATTTTTTTTTAACTACAACTCTAAGCAATAGAAGAGTTAGAACAAATCAATTTGTCCCAACTTTGATAATTAAAAGACATACAGCAAGCACAAGAGGCAATGGTCATGAGTACGGTCATGAACCAACGGGTCAAAGTTGAAAAGACTTTAACCATTAACAAACCAGTAGATGAACTTTATCGCTTTTGGCGTAACTTTGATAACTTGCCACGCTTCATCAAGCATCTCAAAGAGGTGAGGGTATACGACGAGAAGCGATCGCACTGGATTAGCAAAGGATTCTTAAATGAAAGCGTTGAGTGGGATGTAGTCATTACCGAAGACCGAGAAAACGAATTGATTGCCTGGACTTCGGTTGAAGGCGCAGCAATTGAAACCTCTGGTCGCGTCCACTTCAAGCCAGCACCTGGGAATCGTGGCACTGAGGTAAAAACAGTCCAAGAATTTACCCCGCCTGGGGGTGCGATTGGGGCTGCGTTGACGAAGCCCCTCGCAGACATTGCTAAATTATTTGGTGAAGACCCAGAACTGCAAATTAAAGAAGATTTACGCGGCTTCAAAATGCTGATGGAAGCAGGCGAGATTGCCACAACAGAAGGTCAACCGCGAGGTTAATAAATATTGCTATGAAAGCTGTTTGTTGGTACGGCACTAACGATGTGTGGGTGGAAACAGTGCCAGACCCAAAAATAATTAACCCCCGCGATGCCATCCTCAAAGTTACATCAGCAACCATCTGCGGTTCTGACTTGCATATCTACGATGGCTACATCCCGACGATGGAACCGGGTGACATTATTGGTCACGAGTTTATGGGAGAAATCGTTGATATTGGCAATGAAGTCAAGAAATTGAAAAAAGGCGATCGCGTTGTTGTTTCTTCCATGATTGCCTGCGGTCACTGCTGGTATTGCCAACAGCAGATGTGGTCGTTGTGCGATAACTTACCCCTAACAGAAGCCAAGCATGGCTTCGAGCTGTTCAACCAAAGAAAAGACCACTGCATAAAAGTTAGGTTACAGCCTTGAGTTGGGGACTCACAAGAGCAGGGGAGCAGAGGAGACAAGGAAAATAACCACTGACAACTGACAAGTAACTACCGACAAAGGACTAATGGCTATGAAAGCAGTTTGCTGGAACGGTGCCAACGATGTACGGGTAGAAACAGTACCCGATCCAAAAATCATTAATCCGCGTGATGCTGTTATTAAAATCACGACAACAGCAATTTGCGGTTCTGATTTACACCTTTATAACGGCTACGTCCCTACAATGGAAAAAGGCGATATCCTGGGTCATGAAATGATGGGGGAAGTCGTTGAAATAGGTAGTGCCGTCAAAAATTTAAATATAGGCGATCGCGTGGTTGTACCATTCCCTATCGCCTGTGGTAACTGCTGGTACTGTCAACATGACTTCTGGTCATTGTGCGATAACTCTAACCCAAACGCTTGGTTAGCAGAAAAATTCATGGGTTATTCACCCTCTGGTATTTTTGGCTACTCTCATATGCTAGGTGGCTACGCTGGTGGTCAAGCTCAATATGCCCGCGTTCCCTTTGCCGATACTGGTTTGTTTAAGATTCCTGATGGACTAACAGACGAACAAGTAGTGTTTTTAACAGATATCTTCCCCACCGGATATATGGCGGCAGATAACTGTAATATTCAGCCCGGTGATATTGTCGCAGTCTGGGGGTGTGGCCCAGTCGCACAATTCACAATTAAGAGTGCTTATCTACTTGGTGCTGAACGAGTCATCGCTATCGATCGAATTCCCGAACGCCTACAGATGGCTAAAGATCAAGGCAAGGCAGAAATCCTTAACTATGAGGAAGTAGATGTTGGTGAAGCCCTCAAAGAAATGACAGGTGGACGCGGCCCAGATGCTTGCATTGATGCTGTGGGGTTGGAAGCACACGGCACGGGTCTAGAAGGAGTATACGACGAAGTAAAGCAAGCAGTGCGTCTGGAAACAGACCGGCCCCATGTGCTGCGGCAAGTGATGATTGACTGTCGCAAAGGCGGTCACGTGTCAATTCCTGGTGTTTATGTCGGCGTTGTAGACAAAATACCTATGGGTGCTGCCATGAACAAAGCCTTAGTATTCAAAATGGGACAAACGCACGTTCATAAGTACTTAAACACGTTACTCGATCACATCCAAAATGGCAGGATCGATCCATCTTTCGTGATCACCCATCGTCTACCGTTAGATGAAGCACCCCGGGGTTACGAAATTTTCAGAGACAAGAAGGAAAACTGTATCAAAGTTGTACTCAAACCATAAGGCAGGAGAAAAGACACGGAGAGTGGGAGACGCAAAGACGCAAAGAAAGAACTCTCCGTGTCCTTCTAATCGATGATATCTCTATCGGGTGATGGGCAATGCAGGAATATCCCCAGGCACTCTCACTCTTGGTGCCTTAGTTCATACACTTGGGGTTGTTATGGTATTGAGCCGAGATGCACAACTTTCACGTCGCGCATCTCGGCTCAATACCGTGTAGGTGTTTTACTTGAGCTTTCATTTCAAATGGTATTGAGCCGAGATACAAGTAAAAAGCAGCAAGATGGTCTGGAAACTCTTGCTATATATAGGGTTCAGGCATTTTTAAGTAAAATTGGCTCTATAGCGTAAATCTTGGGTATGTATCGCTACAAGAACTAGAGTTTTTATTAATTTTATTTACAGGTTTTACGGGTTGAACGATGAATATCTTTCGCAGTAAAACCCCTGAAACTCTTACAGGCAATGAATTATAGCCCCAAGTATTAGCCTCCTACCACAGAGTATTTATAATTCTCTTTGGTAGGCGAAAAGCAAATATGGGGTCAGAAGTGCCAGTGCATTCATGCACAAATTCTCATTAGATATGAAAAATAATAGAACGTATATATAGCAACGCTTTCCAGACCATCTTGCAGGTTTTTACACGTATCTCGGCTCAATACCTTAAGGACTTCAAGCCCTTGCTGTACCGTGTTAAATAGCTTCAAATTAATTAAAAGTCTAGCAAATCCACAATTGTCTTGACCAATATCTCTGGTTCCACAGGTTTTGTAATGTGGCCTTGGAACCCTGACTGAAGCGCTTTTTGCCGATCAAAGTCCCTCGCATAAGCGGTCACGGCGATCGCTCGAATTGTTCCTCCTTGATGGGGTGGGCGGGAGCGAATTTGCCGTATCAGCATATAACCGTCCATCTCAGGCATACCGACATCGCTGACCAGGAGATCAGGAATGAATCGATCTAGCACTTGCAATGCCTCCAAGCCAGAAGCAACAGCAATTACCCTCGCTCCACTTTGCTCCAGCAAAAATGCTTGAAACTCGCGGGTATCCGTATCATCATCCACCAGTAGAATTTGCAGATTACTTAAAGGATTTTTCGTCTTTTCTGCTTTAGCCTGAACAAGTTCAGCTATAGTCGGGATTGTCTGCTGAATGACGGGCAGTTGTACCGTAAAGATCGCGCCTCGATCTTCACCTAAACTCTCTGCCTTGACCGTTCCCCCATGCATTTCTACAATTTGTCGCACAATCGCCAGCCCTAACCCTAATCCACCGAATTTACGGGTTGTGGTGGAATCTGCTTGACGGAAATACTCAAACACATACGGTAGGAACTGCGGATCGATTCCTTTTCCGGTGTCACTCACCCGAATCTGAGCCAATTGATCGAGTTGTTTCAGTTCAACGATGACTTGTCCACCTCGAGGAGTGAATTTGACGGCATTGGTAAGTAAGTTCCACACAACCTGCTGTAAGCGGTTCGCATCGCCCGAGACATAGGATACTGTCGTGCTAAGGTCAAGCAATATCTGAATGTTTTTGGCTTCTGCTGCCAAACGCACCGTTTCGATTGCCGCAGAAATCACAAAGGTCAAGCTAATGGGAGCCGCTGTTAAAGTCAGCTTGCCCTGCATGATGCGGGAAATATCGAGCAGGTCTTCGATCAGTTGCGATTGTAGTTTGGCGTTGCGCTCGATCGTTTTCAAAGCTTCAGTTTGCCGAGGTAGATCGAGTTTGCCGTTTTGTAGCAACCGTATCCAACCCAAAATCGGGTTCAAGGGCGATCGCAACTCGTGCGAGAGTACTGCCAAAAACTCATCCTTGATCCGGTTGGCGCGGTCGGCTTCCGCTCGGGCGGCTTGTTCGCGGACAAGGAGTTGTTCCCGTTCCGCCTCAATGCGTTTTTGCTCAGTGATATTGAGTACAGTGCCAACAAAACGTTGTGGGTTCCCACCTGCATCAAAGTAAGCCTGTCCTCTTGCTGCAATCCACCGTTCCACCCCATCCTCAATCCCAATCGTCCGATATTCTACGTCATACTTGCCGCTGCTTGCTGGGTTCAAAGTCCATTGTACTGCCTGTTCTAGTCGTTGGCGATCGTTAGGGTGCAGCCCTGCAAAAAAGACCTCAATGCTGCTTTCGGCTTGTGGTAGTAACCCAAACATGGCTTTACAACCCTCATCCCAAATCAATTGATTGGCGATCAGATTCCAGTCCCAGGTGCCTAATTGGGCGGACTCGATCGCCATGCGAAAGCGGTTTTCACTGTCGCGCAAGGCTGCTTGGGTCTGCCGTTGCTCAATCAGGTCAGCAGCTTGACGAGCGAGTAAATCGAGAAACCGCAACTCGCGATCGCTGGGTTGGCGGTACTCTTGCCAATGCGTGGAAACCATGCCAATCGGTTTACCAGAACGGGCGATCAGCGGGGTGGACTGCCCAAAGAAGTATCCAGCCTCCACATGTATTCGCAATGAACCATCAGGGTCTTCGCTCTCCGGCACATCAAAGTCAATGAAGGTGCGATTGCCATTTTTGAGGGCGATGCCGCAAGACGTGTTAGAACTGGCATTCACGCGGTGAAAATACTCAGTCAGGTTTGGCTCAAATCCCTGCGTGGCAAGCAGCACCAAGTCTTGTGTTGCGGTATCGAGAATTTGCACAGTTCCGGCATCTGCCCCTGTAAGCACGATAGCGGTTGCCATAATCTCGTCATAAAGTACCTGAATATCGGTTTCGTTAGTGAGTTGCACGCTTAGGCCATGCAACAGTTGTGTATCTCGAAGGTCGGCTGCAATGGCTGCTTCTGCCTGTTTATGATCGGTAATATCGGCAAGCGCACCGGGAAACGCAATCGAGTTGCCTGCGGCATCATATTCAACCTGCCCGCGTGCAGTGAGCCAACGCTCCTCGCCAGTGGCAGTATGAACGCGGTATTCAGCCGTATACTCCTCTCCCGTCTCGATCGCCTGCTGGATGGCGGCTGAAACGCGAGGACGGTCTGACTCATGTATCGAGTTGATAAAGAACTCGATTGGCAACCCTGCCGTCGTTGCGTCTGCTGGGTCTACGTTAAACAGGTGAGCGAAGGCAGCATTGACAACAACGCGATCGGCCGGAATGTTCCAACGCCAGGTGTAGACTGATCCTGCCGCTAAAGCAGACTCCAACTGCACATGGGCTGATCGCAGCACCAGTTCTGCTTGCAGGCGTTCGGCTTCTGCTTGTTTAAAATCGGTAATATCTCGTGAAATTGCCACCAGTTGCACAACCTGTCCAGACGCATCTCGCACAGGTGTGATCCGGCTATCCCACCACTTCGGTGTGCCCTTGGCAGTCACGAGATAACCTTGGAATTGTCCGATGTTGCCCAGGGTGGCAGCCGCTAAAGCAGCTTGGGCATTCTCGTAATCTTCGCCCTGCCAGCGATCAACCCAAATTGTATTCAAGATAGAAGTCGGATCATCGATTTCCAAGAGACACAGCCCACCGGGACTGATGTAGACGATTTCGCTGTTCAACGTTAAAACTTTGATGCAGTCTCTACTGCTGTCCAGAATGCGTTGCTTTAGCTCCTCAGATTCGCGTAGGGTAATTTCTGTTTGCTGACGCTCTAGTTCTATCGCAATGCGATCGGCGAAGACTGTTAGCAACGATTCTGCTAGATGCACATTCTCTAGTGGCTGACCATGCATTACCCCTAACAACCCTAACGGTGTGCCGTTCGAGTCAAAGAAGGGAGTCGCTACATAACTTTCGATCGCAAGCGGTTTAAGCAAGGGCGCATTCGGAAATTGAGCTTGCACATTGCGCGGGTAGCAGCAAACTTTTCGCTGCTCAAGCACTTCCCAGCATGGCGTATCTTGCAAGAGATATTCAAAGTTTTCGACGATTCGACCGTGAGCGCAGGTGGCGATCGTTCTCAGCCGTTTGGGGTCATCACTCTCGACCAAGCCAATGTAGACATAATCGGTGTCTAAAACATTGGCAAAGTGCTGTACCAATGCATCAAAAAAAGCGCCACCCGTTACTGTCGCTACGCCTTGCGTGATTTCCAACAGCGCCGCATCGACTTGAGCAATTTTGTGAGATGCCAATCTCAGTTCCAGTTCATCGACCACTATTGCTGCCAGATCCACCAGAGTGGCTTGCTGCTCTACGCTCAAAGGGTCGTGGGGCTGACTGTCGAGCAGACACAATGTTCCCAGATTGAAGCCATCCTGACTGAGCAGGGGCGCACCCGCATAAAACCGTACTCCCGGTTCACTCTGCACAAACGGATTGCAGGCAAAGCGATCGTCGAGTCGAGCATCAGGAATAATCAGCGGCTCGTCTGTTAACACCGCAAAGTTGCAAAGTGTATCATCACGCGGCACTTCGCGGGCATCAAAACCAACGCAGGACTTGAACCAGGCTCTTGACTCATCAACCAGAGAAATTAGCACGGTCGGCATATTAAACAGCCGTGCTGCCAACCTAGTAATGCGATCAAATGCTACTTCAGGAGGGGTATCAAGAACCCTGTAGCGATGCAGCGCGGACAACCTCTGTGTCTCGTTTGCAGTCATAGACTTAATTAATCGCTTTTGCGGCAATGCCTCAGACATATTTTAATGAAGGCGCTGTATCTGGCGTTTAGTAGTGGAGTTTCTTCTCCTACCCAAACTAATCACAAAGGTTTAGACACTCTCATGTTACCTTGCTCGTCGAGACTTCAACTCTGATGAGTAACCGAAAAACCTATAGCCGCTTTACGGAAGTGTAAATCTTTCCACAAGCTCACACGACAGCTTGTAAATAAATGTTTAACTCAGTGGAAAATTATGAATAATATTAACCAAATCATTTTAGAACATCTGCGTTCTGGGGGAAAAACTTCTGGAGAATTGAAAGATTTGTCTAATTGTAGTTACAGCGTCCTCGACGAGGCTTTGCGCGAACTGATTAATGCTTAAGAGATTGAACTAGGATGGAGTAACGATGATTGCCCTGTGAGAATTTACCAACTCAAGCGCTAATATTGATGATTTTCTAAAGGGATTTCTCACAGCGAAGCTGCCAATAGAAAACCCTGGAAAGATGCTAACTCTATCGAGATTGCAATTTATCCGGGGTTGTAAAGTATCTATTTATGTCTCATCAAAACGTAAACTTATCAAGGATTTAAGTCGGCTAGGTGATTATTGTAGAATTTTCTAATTTGAAGTCAAGCACTGTCTTGCCATTCGTTCTTAGAAATAGTTAATTCTTTTGGCTGACACTGTAAAATCTGGAACCGAATTTCTTGATTACCCTCCTGTTCTAGATCCTCTATATAGCCAGGTAGGAACCAGTAAGCCTCCTTTGGACTAATAAAAGGGCCAAAGTAGTAAGTACAGTTAGGATGATTAGTGATAATTTCTATCCACCAAGCAAATTCAGACGGTTCCTGTTTTAAATTATGTGTCAATTTCATAGCAACCTTTGCAAGTTCAAGATATGAGATTTGACTGATAATGGTTTCAGACATTTCCAGGCAATCAAAAGCTTCGGCAAGGGCTAAATCCTAAGTTCTCAAGAAATTTAGAAAAATTAAGCTCCTCTTGTGAGTTTTACAGGTTTTGTGCTAATTTACTTATCTTGTCAGATACTAGAGTAAATATACTTAGCTTCTCAAAACAAATAATTATTAAAGTTGTTCCACCAAACAGTAACTCAAGCAACTCTTAACTTCTGAGGCGGCGAAGCAGAGTGTCTGCCTCTGCCTGCAACAAATTGGTTGGCTCGACAAGTGGATTTATAGCAGTGGCAGACACCAACTATTTGAGCTTTCTAGGTTTTGAGTTGTGCCATCGCCTAGAGAGAGATTCCTTTATCTTGTCTTCTTAATTGTTGTTCTGCTGATGATCTTATTTGTTGCAATACGCGCTCTGCCTCTTGCCAAAAAATTATATCTCCTGTTTCTACTGACCCCACATTAATCGGTGAATACTCAAGCTCACCTGACGAGTTTCGGTTGACTGCCACTCGAAAACTCTCACCTCGTTCATCATGGGTAAATACCAGTTCTCTACCCTGCTTCTCTAGAGTGGCACGTTTGAATCTAAGGCTATTTGAGCCAGTTTCTCTTAACTTCCAGTTGATTAATTCAACAGCAATAGGCACAGCCATCGCTAAAAATTCCGATTCAATACGCTGTTTTTCATCGAGTGACTGTTCTGGTTCTGACTTTTGAGTTGCCAGTTGATTGCTAGCGATAAGTACCAATTCTCTAGCTTCATCTTGTGTCCATCCGGCTGGACTGGCTTGGAGAATTTCTTCAACTTCACCGACTGGCTTATCATCTTTGAGCGCCCTCATTGCAATTTCTTTGTCTCGGTCAGTCACTAATAAGTTTTGCAATTCGGTGCTGTAATATTTGTATAATTCTGCTCTTTGTTCCTCTTTAAATTTTGGTTTATCTGTGGTTGGAATTTGAGCTTTATTAAGAGCGTTCGCATCCACTGTTCTTTGTTCACTGTGGAGTTGCTCTAAATAAACAATCACTGTTTCCAGTCCGTCGAATGTGGTTATTCCGGCTTGTAGCTGCTGCTGATACGCGGACAATTGCTCTGTTAATCCTAATACTGTTTGGGTTAAAGCAGACTCGATAGCTGATTGGTCAATATAATCAGAGATTGATAAAATGGCTCTTTTTTCTGCATGAGATTGCAACTCAGCCGTTAACGCTGTTTCAAAGTCATTGAATGCAATTTTTGAAGCTTTTAACTGCTGCCAATACCCGAACAGTTGTTCTTTTAATTGTGGTAACGCCTCAACCAAGGCTGATTCAACTACTGACTGTTCAATAAAATCAGCAACTGCATCCACAGCTTTTTGTGATGAAAGTCGTTGCTCAAGTTCAGTAATCGCCACTAATAGATCGTCGAATGTAGTTTTATTATTAGCTAGCTGCTGGTGATATTGAGAGAGTTGTTCTGTTAATTCTGGTAAGGTTTCACTTGAGGTTGACTCAACTACTGACTGTTCAATAAAGTCAGCAATTGCATCCACTATTCTTTGTGATCTAAGTTGCTCTTCTTCAGCAATCGTCGCTAATAGCTCGTCGAATGCGGTTCTACCTGCTTCGCTCTGCTGCCGATATTGAGAGAGTTGTTCTGTTAATTGTGGCAACGTTTCAATCAAGGCTGACTCAACTACTGACTGTTCAATAAAGTCAGAGATTGAATTGATGAGTTGTGAGTTGGCTTGTTGTTCAGTATCTGATTGAGTTGGGGTTAGCTGGGATATAGTTTCGGCTAGAGTTGGAGTTTTAACAGGTAATATTTTCGTTACTAGTTGCTGATTAACTTGGTTATTAGCTACAGATTCTAAGAAATTATTTAACTGTTTAATTTCGCCATCGTCCCTTTTTGGGTCGTAACTTATCCCTAATTCGGTCTGGAGCTTCGTAAAGGAACACTTATATTTATTGAGATTACCTCCCTGTTTCCAGAGTAGACGAGGGCTACCATCTTCATTAACTGAGCCGACATCAATGCCAAACTTGATGCCCCTTACCCCGCCGTGATCGTAATAACTGACGATAGCTTTAACTTGATGCTCTCTCCATAAATGCTCAATTAGCTGGGGCATTGTGGGTTTATTCACTGCAACTTGTTCAATCGCTCGGCGCATTATTTCTTCGCCTGGAAGTCCATCGTGTTCGACTCGTTCCAATTGATTACGAGTCATAGCTTTCTGCTTACTCTCCCAACTACTCTGTACTTGGGTTAGTTTAAATTCTCGCTCTAGTAGTCGGGCAGAGTGTTCCGAGTAAGCGTAATTATTCCAGGTACGAATAGATTTGCCATCTAGGTTATTGACTCTAGATGCAACGATATGGGTGTGGTCGTGTTCTTTATCGGAGTGCCGCGCTATGAAGAAGTCATAAGCTGGTAGTTCTGTCTCAATAAATTCATCAACTAGCTGTTTTAGTTTGGTATCTGATATTCTTTTTTCTGGCTGTTTGACTTGGGATTCATCACCTTGAAGCCGTGATAGTACAATGACCGATGCCAAGTGACGTTGGGACAGATTAGCTAATACGTCATCATTTAGTGTTCTATCAGTCTGAGGTACACTAAGCATTAGGTGATAACATGGGTCTTTAAGTTGGGGGTTAAGGTGGGCTGATAGGGTAAACTGCTCGACCAGTTCATTGGTACTTTTACCATACATATTCCCGCCAATAATCTTAGCTTTCTCTTTCTCTAAGACGTATTTGGTAGTACCACGAAATGATTTATTAGCTTTCACTTTGGTAATCACTACGCTACCCCTCTACCGTAGATTGAGTAAGTGATTGGCGAGTCTGTTCTAAAAGTTCTGTCAGTTCCTCAATAGTTATCAGATATGATTTCACCTCCACCGTCAACGGTTGGCTACCAATTTTCACAGCTTCGTTAATAGCTCTGGTCTGCTGATTCAGGTTGTTACCAATCTTCTTTAACTCGTAGATAGCCTGTCTATTCACTTCGGGAATGACTAACTTAGGATGTGGCAAAGGGTAATCAAATAATCTCGCTCTAATATAGTCACTTTGCACCACTCCACTGCAACGCTGTTCTAATCTAGCTTTCTCGGTAGAGCTTACCCTAAACGTGATGGTTATTTCTCGCTTCTCATCTGGTGCTACTGACCAATTACTTAATGTGTCAGCTAGTTGATTACTGAGATTGGTACGCGGGTCTGGCTGCATAACTGGTTAGGAGTTCATTTATCTGCTTATTCATTTTTCACCGGGTTATTCGCTGTAGCTGCTATGGCGCGGAGCGCCGAGCAGGTAGGCGAATAACCCGGAACCTTTTCTCACTTATTAACCCCTTGAAAAGACTTGTTTAAAGGGGGTTTGGGGGACACCCCCAACAAGCAAACATGACGCTTTACCCGGAGGGTAAAGTAGCACGAAGTGCGTTACGGCGTATTGCTTGCCTATGCCCCCACGACGGGCTAGGGTAAACCAGAACCAGGGGGCACAACCGGAGGCTGGGGGAGTATGAGACTTTGGCGATCCACGAGTGGCTGTCTGCAATCACCTCGGTGTAAGCGAGGGCATGGTCTATTGGGCAATGCTGGCCATACTAGTGATACAAAGGATGTTGATTCATGGGTAACTGCTTTTTTAGACTAGTCTACCTCACGAAGATACAAACCATTTTTTGTTGATATTCGTCACATCACGACAAGAAACTTAAACTTTTTTTGACCACGAATTTTTTACAATGGAATAATTTATTACTAGTGCTGAATATGTCGCGCAAACCGAAAGCTGTCCCTCTATCAAAAATAGAAGATATTCAAATCAGTCTCAAACAGAAAGCCGCGACACCTAAAACTATCAGCGTGTCAGATTTAGTTCTCAGTTTGGCTAAACCTATTCAAGATATGTTGGATGCTGGCTACTCCTATGAAGATGTTTCTGATGTGTTTAAAGGTCATGGGGTAGAACTGGCGGCCAGTGGTCTGAAGAGTTTTCATAAAAAGGCAACAACAATAAATGATAATAATTCAAGTAATGAATCATCATCTAAAGCGGTTGATGAATCAGTTAATTCTGACTCCGAACCAGAATTAACTGATTCATCAACCTCAAATAATGACTTGGTTTTACCAGTAGAGCCAGATAGTTCACCACCTGATAGCAGTGAACCATCCGGCTCATCATCAACTAAAACTAGTAAACGAAAGAAAACAACTCCTAATACTTCTTCCCAATTTAATATCACTGATAGGAGTGAATTATGAAACGTATCGTGATGATACTGGGGGGCAAGGGTGGTACAGGTAAGACTGCCTTTACTCGCTTGCTATTGGATGTAATGCACAATAAAAGCATTAATTATCTAGCTTATGACGCAGATACAGAGAATCCAGAACTGTACGAGTACTATCAAAACTTTGGCTCAGGGGTAAGGCTGTTAAATTTCCTAGAAGTGGCAGAGGCGAAACGCTTCTTTACGGAAATCAAAGCCGAATCACCCGACTCAATAATAGTAGATATGCCGGGGGCATCAAGCAATAAAACTAGGGAGATTATCAGTAAGTTTGGGTTATTCAAGATTGCAGGGGATTTGGGTTATCGAGTAACGCTGGTGACTGTGCTTAACCTTGGGTACTCGGTAATAACCAGCTTAAAAACTATGGCTGAGTTCTGTGGCGATAAAGCAGATTATGTGGTGGTAAAAAATCTCTGCTGGGATAAAGGTTCAGGTTTTCAGCGCTGGGAGAATAGTAAAACGTCTGCAGCTATAGCCGAACTAAAAGGCATAGAAATAGAAATGCCAGAGCTAGACTACTCGACCTTTGACACGTTGACAGAAAAAGGTCTACCTTACTCGGCTGCGACTGAAGAGAATGGTTTTCCTTTTGGGGATTACCTACTAGTCAGTGGGTTTTTAGATCAGGCTAAACCAGAGCTTGAAAAAGCTGGGGCTTATCTGGGGTTACAACAACCATCAGTTATACCAGATGCTTTAGAGAAGGCTACAACATCAAAACAGACAAAAGTTACTGCGTCTACTTCTCGTCGAGGTCAGAAGAAAACTAATGATCAACAACAATAATGGCAACGGCAATCACAGCAATCCTCACTCTGAAACTGCCGATTCCGTAGAGAGCAGTGAACAGGGTGAGGTCAAGATAGCACTAGGCAGATTATATAGAGAGTTTGAAAATTTTAAGCAATCACAAAAAACTGAACGCGAAAGAGATAGGGCGGAGTTACAAGCATGGGCGCAAACGAATTTAATTCAGAATCAACTCCTCAGCAAAGCGATGGTGACAATCGAGATGCTAACGGGGGAGTTGAAGAATCAGAATCTCTGCTCGAACGAGTCCGAGCAGAGCAACGAGAATTTGAGGCAAGAATTAACTCCCTTACTGACGCAGTTAAAGAATATGCCCAAGTCCTCAGCGACATTAGAGAGCTTAGAGTTCAAAGGGCTGAAAAGCGAAGTATTGCAGTTGAGGCAGAACTGGGACTCACTGTTGATTCACACGAAGAACTTGACTACGGTTATTCAGGAGTTGAAGAATACCCCTCCCCCCAAACCCATCACCATAGAGAAAGAGGTTTATCGCGCTGAACCCATAAGTAAATATGGGACGATGGGGTTGTTTACTGCATTATTTACTTTGTTGATTTTCCTTGGATTCAATCAATTTATTCCGGTAAATATCTCGAACGATATCGACATCTATTTGAGAGCAATTTTGCGGCGTACAGATTATAGTAATGCCAAGCTACAACGGGTAGAAAAGCGTTTGGGGACTGACCCAAATCGAAGATGAAGGGCAATATATAGCGATTGGGGCAAACAGGCTTAAGGTAATACTTGCCCCAATCATACAAATAATCAGAGATAAGAATCCACAAGTTTACCTTGAGTTGACCACTTCTCATCAAGAAGTCTACAAGCAACATAGACAACTTTTTGACTTCTTTACGCTTATGTTTTCCATTTATCCCCCAGCAACGGACAGTGAAATCACTTTGATAACCTAAAACAAGTGCAAGCTCATCATAAGTTAACTGCCATTTTTTCTTAAATTCTATTGGGTGCATAAATTTAGATCCATTACTAGGATTCAGGCTTTTGATGTCTTGATGTCTTTGAACTAAGTGCTTTCTTAATGGCTTTTTGAGATTGCAGTAAGATTAAAAAACGGTAAAGCCTAACTTCTCACTACCGTTCAATTGCTTGGATTCTATAAGTTGTGCAATCGCACACCTTAAATAGCGAACACTAGGTTTATCTTCGCCCCACTTCCGGCTATTTCTAATTGTTGCGGCTCGCAAACATAAACGCTCCGGCTTGCAAACAAGAAGATTGTTGGCTCAAATTAATTGCAAAAAGAAAAGGGCTTCGGCTTACATTATGGTTCTTGGCAACTTTTGATACTGCTGGCGAAATATTGCTTAACAAATAAGTTGGCTCCATCAAGAGTTATTTAGGATCTAAAAAGCGATCGCTTGAGGTATGATTTGATGTCACTGAATCCACAACCGGGCTATACTGTACCAGCAGAAACGGCTAAAGTTGCCAAAGCTATTTTTACGAAGGGTAACCTCTGCATCACGATGGCAGATCGCCTTGACTCCTTTGTGAGCGACCAAGATTTTAGTACATTGTTTTCTCACCAGGGACAACCTGGAGTATCACCGGTACGATTAGCTCTAGTCACAATCTTGCAGTACATTGAAGGACTCACAGATCGTCAAGCTGCTGATGCTGTGCGAAGCCGAATTGATTGGAAGTACCTCCTGTGTTTAGAGCTAACAGATAAAGGGTTTGACCACACTGTTTTGAGCGAATTTCGCACTCGCTTGATCGCTCAACAAGCTGAAAGTTTAGTGTTTGATCAACTCCTTAGCTGGTGTCAACAACAAGGCTGGCTGCAAGCAAGAGGTCGCCAACGGACAGACTCCACCCATGTTGTCGCAACTATTCGGGCAGTGACACGACTGGAGTGTGCTGGAGAAACGCTGCGGGCTGCATTGAATGCGCTGGCTGTTGTTGCACCTGCTTGGTTGCAAGCTCAAAGCCAGCCTGAATGGATAGAACGTTATAGCGAGCGCATGGAAGACTATCATCTACCGACTTCAAAAGCAGCGCGAGAGGAACAAGCTCATGTGTATGGCGAAGATGGAAAACAGCTGCTTGATGCAATCTTTGATGGTCATAGTCCAGAATGGTTACAACAGGTTCCAGCAGTCGAAACACTACGACGAGTATGGGTACAGCAATACTATGTATGTAATAACGAGATTTATTGGCGAACAGAGCAAGGAATACCACCAGCTACATTAATGATTAGTTCACCCTATGATTTAGATGCTCATTATTCAAAAAAGAATACAACATCATGGGTAGGATACAAAGTTCATTTGAGTGAGACTTGCGAACCTAATTCATTACATCTAATTACAAATGTTGAAACGACGGCGGCACCCATTGCTGATGGTGATGTAACTGAAGCAATCCATACTTCACTTGCTAACAAGGATTTGCTTCCCAGTAAGCATATCGTTGATACAGGATATCTAGATGCCGAATTGTTGGTAACCGCTCAACAAGAGCATCAAGTTCAATTGCTGGGACCGACCCGCTCAGACCTACGCTGGCAATCCAAAGCAGGTAATGGATTTGCAGCGAGCGATTTTAAAGTTGATTGGCAACAAGAAGTTGCCATTTGCCCCGAAGGAAAGACGAGTACATCTTGGACACCTGCAATCGATGGTCGAAACAATGAAGTAATTAAAATTAAGTTTGCACGAGCTGACTGCGCCAATTGCCCCAGCCTGCATCTGTGTACTCGTACCAAAGAAAAGCGACGGTTGGTTACACTTCGTCCAGAAGCACAGTACAAAGCATTGCAAGCTGCACGAAAACAAGCAATGACTGACGAGTATAAAGCAGACTATGCTCGACGGGCTGGAATTGAAGCTACTCTCTCTGAAAGCATTCGCGCTCATGGACTCCGCCATGCTCGATATATTGGATTAGCGAAAACTCATCTGCAACATTTGATGACAGCAACAGCAATTAACTTCAAGCGCATATTTCACTGGCTGTCCGGTATTCCACAAGCTACCACGCGAACTTCGCAATTTGCAAAGCTTATGGCTCAGTCGGTAGGTTAAGCAATATTTCGCCAGCAGTATCAAAAGTTGCCAAGACCCAGAATGTGGTTTCAAAATCGCCTTGTTTGCAGTTTTATCGCTGGATGTTTGCAGTTCGCTACATCTATATTAATGATGTGACCGTGGCCCTTCCATCTGCTCTGATGAGTGCGATCGCAATCTAACCCCAACTCCCAAGCCACATCCTCTAAGGGCAAGTCGCGCAGTTGTTGAGTTTGAGATTCTAACAATTGCACCCGTTTTTCTAATTGCTGTCGCTCCTTCTCGCTAGCCCTAGCCCGTTGTTCTGCCCTCTCCAATCGTTCTATCAAGAACTTGCGGTCAGCCAGTTGGTGGTTAATCGCTTGGAAGTGTTCATCTGACTGAATCCTGTCTACATAACTCCTAGCTGATTCAAACGGTGTGGGTGCTAATTGGTTATTTGTAATGACTGCGGTGAGTGGTTCACTGTTAACCGCTTGGTAATATTCTTTGACTTTAGTGTGGGTTGCCTTACTGCCCTTGACCCCTCGTTCAATGCCCAAAGGAGCGAGTGCAGCAGCATAACTATCTTGGAGTTTGGATAACTTAATTCTTCCCTGTCCACCTCTACCGCCAAACATCGCGTCATGACTGACTCTCCCGGTTTTTTCATTCAGTGGCACGATGTAAGCGTGGATGTGTGGGGTACTTTCATCTAGGTGAAGTTCTGCCCTGACGCACTTTAACCCATAGTTTTCAACTAGCCAGTCACGAGATGCGATTGCCCACTGCTGCATCCTCTCATCAGACCACTGCCCCGAAAGAGATGGATCACCAGGGCGGAAATATTCAGGTGATGCCGAGAGAAACATTTCGGTGCATAACACCGCATCATGCCGTGGGCGATGCTTGAGCGTAGAGATTTTTTCTTTAACTATCTCTTCGAGTGCGCGGTCGTCTTCTCCCCCAATCAACCGGACATTCTCTCTAGTTGGATCTGCGTTGGGTGTTTCTCTATTCCTGGTAACATGGTCATCACTCCCGGCAACGTTGCCGAATGTTTTTAGTTTCTCAATCCTGAGAATTGTTAGTGGCGACATAAAGATTTATGCTACAAATGCAGTGCAAGTGTAGTACGAAAAAACCCCTTTGGGCGAACGGCGGTTTCATGTCACGAGCGCAGCGAGAGATGGCGCAGCCACCCGCAGGGCATGAAACCATAGTGAGTATGTATGGTATCACTTCTACAAAACCCTAAAATCCACTTTTGGGGGAGAAATCGCCCTTACTGCCTGGTGCGAAAATACGCCCAAAACTACCTCTAGGGGGTATAACGACAGTCGTTTGGTACAGTAAAGGGGTACTTAGGGGTAGTTTACGGCGCATTTTGACAGTCATCGAAATTTGGTATCAATCAATACAATGGCTCACTTATAAACTCCTATAATTCGGTAGGAATGCAGGACATGGAGCAACCTAATTTGGAAGTGCTTTCGATTAAGCGCAGTCACGACAGTAGCGATGGCCAGTTGCTGCAATTTTTACGAGAGCGAGAGCGTAAAATGTCGGGCAGAGGTTTGACTAAAATTGTTTTGAGTACTTTGAGAATGTGTTGGGGGCCTTTTGTCATGAAGCGTATTGGTGCTGACAGCGACACTCTCAAGATTGCTGTGATTTACTCTATCTCACAGTTGGAATTACAGATTCGCTTGCTCAAGCAATTACTTGAGTAGACACTTGCTTTGATCGTGAGAGCGATTTGCAGTCTATCTCGAATGCTGGGTTGGCAAGTTGAAGTTAGGGAGAGGGATTTTTGAAGTATAAGTGCAACACAGCCGTAATATAGAAACCCCGCCCGAAATTGGGCGAAAAAGTAGCTCCAAGCTAGTGGCAACAAGGATTATAGGCTTTTTGATGAGAAATAGCAGATGCTTTTGGCTTAGTGCAGACTAAGCTCAGGCTTAGTCTACAACAACTTTTTTGAATGACTTACTGAAATTACTCAAATCCTAGAATTAGTCTAGGCTTAGTCTACGACTATCCTGGACTAAGCCAAAAGAAATTGTGATTGGATATACAATTTGGTGATTTCAAGACCACTAATTGCATAGACTTAGTGGTGATTATAAATGTGTAGCTAGTGTCCACTGATAATGACCAAACCTGGGATGAGGACACTGACGGTTTGATCGATTTAGAACTGTCATCGGAAATGAAACAGAAATACAAGCTGTTTGGTGTCGAGTAGTAGTTGAGAAAAAGCTCATTTCTTCAATTGCCTTGGACATTTCCTCTCTCCACCCCTGAACCCCCCCCGCAATACGGGGTAAATATAGCGAAGCTGTCACCAGGGGCAAGATAGGCTGAAAGTATTGTGGAGTCTGGGTTTGAGAAAAAGAGTTGATTATTGGATTTTAGCGGTTTTGACAGGCGTTTTATAAGCACAGCCACAAATTGGACAAAATCGGTGTCTCAAAGACAACACCAACTCACCGCAATTCGCACAGTTAGCTCGAATCGGTGTACCGCAGAGATAACAAAACTTGGCTTTGATATGACTCCACATAGGGTCAACCGCCGCGCCAGGATTCCAACATTGGGGACAAAACTTAACCCCTCTAACCTGAGATACTTCCTCACCCTTGATCACAGCATCAAAATATTCTTGAGGTACGCCAAGTGCGATCGCTAACCCTTGAAGTGTCCTACGATTAATTTTAAGCGTAAGTCCTCGCTCGATTTTCCCGACAGAGCGTCCATGTATACCAGCAGCATCCGCCAACTCAGACTGAGTTAAATTGAGTTTCTTCCTGACCCGTGACACGTAACTAGCAAGGGATTCATCGCTATTGGGAGTTTTAAAAGTATCCATAAAAAGCTCAGGGCTAACTCATAAAAAGATATATAATTTATCAATAAAAAACCAAGCGAGAGAATACAGAAACAACCGTGAAATCGGCTGTAACTTTAGCCACTGTCACGACCGAATTTCTAGAGCGTCCTGGTCTAGCACCAAGTACTAGAGAAACCTATGAACTGACCCTCGGACTTTTACTGCAAAAGTATGGAAGTTGGTCAATAGAAATTATCAGTAAGCAAACATTAGTTGAGTATCTAAATAATCTCAGTCATTTAAAATACACAACACACCACAAGCATCAAGCAATATTACAAAGTTTGCTTAACTTTGCAGTAGAACAAGGGTATATAAAATCCAACCCTATCCGGGGACTAAAACAACGTCTACCTGAAAGAGAGAAAGGCGAACATAAAAGCGACGAGACAATAAGATATCTAACACAATCACAACTAAATATACTATATTCTGCCGTAAAAGATGACTTACGTCTAAGTACGATAGTTCATTTACTGCATCGCACAGGATGCAGAATAGGAGAGCTTTTAGCCCTAAACATAGATTCTGTAGATATCAAGAACCAGAAATTTCAAGTATTAGGTAAAGGCAACAAACAACGCTGGTGTTTTTACAGTGATGACGCAGCCTCAATGCTTGCTAAATACTTGAAATACTCACGGCATCAAAATACGAATGCCTTGTTTACAGCACAACATCCAGTTACCCGAAAAGTAAGTAGAATCAGCTACCATACATTGCATGATTATTGGCGGGAGACAACCAATAAGTATCCACACCTTCAAGGAGTTCGCATTCACGATTTACGACATACATTTGCTACAGAACGAGTGGGGTTAATCAGTATTGAGGAATTATGCTCATTAATGGGACATGAAAGCATTCAAACAACTTTACGTTACGCTAAAGTCACCTCACAGAAATCAGAATCAGCTGCACGTCATGCCTTGAATATACTGATTAATTCCGACCAAAAAGCTGACCTTTAGGGCAATTATATAGAATCACTCAGTTCCAGTATGTTTTTCATCGAGAAACAGCATTTTATCTCAGTTAAAGATTGTTACCCCAAAGAAGATAGAATACTGTTTGGTTGAAGAGTGAGACTTAATGAAAAAAACCTGGCAGCCAGAAGAATTAGTAGAGTATTGGACGCTACTCCCTCTTGAATTAGCACTACTGAATCAGAAAAACGACGAAAATCGGTTAGGTTTTGCTATATTGCTCAAGTTTTTTGAGATTTATGCCAGATTTCCTGAGAATAATCAAGAAATCTCCCAAAATGTTGTTGATTATGTTGCCAAACTTTTAGATATTTCCCCCCAAAAGTACTCTTACTACGATTGGCAAGGACGCTCCATAAAATATCATCGCGCTCAAATTAGAGAATTCTTTGGATTTCAAGAAACCAAAGTTAGTGATGCTTTTGAGTTAACTAATTGGTTAGCAGAACAAGCACTAATTTATGAGTTAAAATTTGAACAGCTAAAACTTGCAGCAGTAGCGAGACTACGGAATTTAAAACTTGAACCACCGACAGATTCCAGATTAGAACGTATCATTCGCTCTGCTATCAGAAATTTTGAATCTAAATTTTTTCGGGACATAACTTCCCAACTATCTAACCAATCTAAAAAGTGGATAAATGATTTTTTGAAAGAGAAAGCTTCCGATCAGGAATTAGATGATACCACACAAACAAATCATGATAAACAACTGAATAATCCAGGAGATATCCAATTATCTCAACAGTTAGATGACACGAATAACTCAGAAATAAACACTGAAGTGACTAGATTAACATGGGCTGAATTAAAAACAGACCCAGGGAGAATTGGTGTAGAAAGTTTTCAAAAGGAAGTTGCTAAATTAGAGATTTTTGAGCAATTAGAATTACCAACAGACTTATTTAAAAACATCTCTACCAAAGTTCTCCAAGTCTATAAAAGTCGGGTAATTGTTGAACATCCTCGTGACTTACGCCGTCACCCAGAACATATTCGCTACACACTATTTACAGCTTTTTGTTGGCTCAGAAGTCAAGAAGTTATAGATAATTTAGTAGAGTTACTCATTCAGATTGTCCATCGCATAGGTGTGAATGCAGAAAAACGTGTAGATAAAGAGCTTATTCAGGATTTTAAACGGGTTCATGGGAAGAATAATCTACTATACCAAATGGCAGAAGCTTCCTTGAAAACACCTGATGGCACAGTCAAGGATGTGATTTTTCCTGTAGTAAGTGAAGTGACTCTCAAGAATTTAGTGAAAGAGTATAAATCTACAGGGAATGCTTACCGTGAGAAAGTTTATACGGTGATGCGCTCTTCTTATGGTGGATATTATCGGCGAATTTTACCGTTAATTTTAAACAAGCTCGAATTTCGTTCAAATAATGAAGTTCATCGTCCAGTTATTCAAGCGATATCTTTACTAAAAAAGTATGCTGATAGTAAACAGCGTTATTATGATGCTGGAGAAGATATACCCATTGAGGGGGTATTACGTAGTGGTTGGCAAGAAATTATATTAGAGACGGGAGCAGACGATGAAATCAAAGTTAATCGCATTAATTATGAGTTGAGCGTGCTGCAAGCATTGAGAGAAAAGCTGAGATGCAAGGAAATATGGGTTGTAGGAGCTAATCGTTACAGAAACCCTGAAGAAGATTTACCTGCTGATTTTGAGGCGCAAAGATTAGAATATTTCCAAGCTTTGAAACAACCATCCGATGTAGAAGTCTTTATTGCTAATTTACAGCAATCTTTGGAGCAATCATTAACTTTACTGGATAAAGGAATACCTAAAAATAGTTTAGTCACACTTAAAACGACAGGCAAAAGTCGAATTTGTGTTTCTCCTCTGAATCCTCAAAATGAACCGACTAATTTGACTAGGTTGAAAACTGAAATTACTAGGCGTTGGCGCATGACTAGCCTCTTAGATATTCTGAAAGAGACTGATTTGCGAGTTAAGTTTAGCCAACACTTTCAGAGTGTATCAACACGAGAGGTTTTAGGCGAATATACTTTACAAAAACGCTTGCTACTTTGTTTATATGGTTTAGGAACGAATACTGGATTAAAGCGTTTAAGTGATGAGATTAAAGGCGACAATTATCAAGATTTACTCCATGTTAAGCGTCATTTTATTCAGAAAGAACAATTACGTAATGCTATTGCCTGTATTGCAAATGCAATTTTTACTGCCAGAATTTCTACTATTTGGGGAGAGGGTACAACCGCCTGTGCTTCTGACTCGAAAAAGTTTGGTGCTTGGGATCAAAACTTAATGACTGAGTGGCACATCCGTTATGGTGGAAGAGGTGTGATGATTTATTGGCACGTTGAGAAGAATTCTGTTTGTATTTATTCACAGTTAAAAACTTGTTCTTCTTCTGAAGTGGCAGCCATGATTGAAGGATTATTACGCCACTGTACTGAGATGAAAGTGGAGACAAATTATGTGGATAGTCACGGTCAAAATGAAGTGGCTTTTGCTTTCTGTCATTTACTGGGTTTTCAGTTAATGCCGCGTCTTAAACGTATCAATGTTCAGAAATTATACCGTCCTTCAACTGGAAATAATGATGCTTATCCAAACTTGCAACCTATTTTAACTCGCGCTATTAATTGGGATTTAATTCGCCAACAATACGACCAAATGGTGAAGTATGCTACTGCTTTGCGTTTGGGTATGGCAGAAACTGAAGCCATCTTAAAGCGTTTTACTAGGGGTAATTTATTACACCCTACTTATCAAGCCTTGGCGGAATTGGGCAAGGCTGTAAAAACTATATTTTTATGTAAATACCTGCATTCGGTTGAACTGCGACAAGAGATAAATGCTGGACTCAACGTGGTGGAGAACTGGAATAGTGCTAACAGTTTTATTTTTTACGGCAAGGGTGGGGAGATTGCTACTAATCGTTTGTCTGACCAAGAATTAGCTGTGTTATCTCTGCATTTACTCCAGATATCTTTGGTATATATAAATACGTTGATGATTCAGGAGGTTTTGTCCCAACCACAATGGATGAAGTTGATGAAGTTGGAGGATTTGCGGGCGCTTTCGCCTTTAATTTGGGGTCACGTTAATCCCTATGGTACTTTTCGTTTGGATCTTAATGTCAGGTTGCCAATTGAGACGGGGTAAATGTGTCTAAAAATACGCTTTGTTCGTATGTCTCTTAATCTTATAGTCTGAAAGTCATCCACCGCAGTACTTTCAGCCTATCTTGCCCCTGGTGACAGCTTCGCTATATTTACCCCAATACGGAAAGTGAAAAGAGGGGTGAACTCTGAGGTGGCTTTTGTC